>NZ_PIRM01000004.1 GCF_003049735.1 Campylobacter concisus
ATAAAAGATGATGATAAGACAAGGACATTTCACTCATTTAGGCACACTTTTATAAACAAGCTCATCCAAAGTGGCCAGAGGGTTGAACATATAGCTGCCCTTGTAGGGCATGAACAACAATACAAGATCACTATGAATACTTATGGAGAGCCAGTAACTCCAAAAATTCTAAAGGATCTAGTTGAAGAGGTAAATTTTTATCAAGGAGGGGAAGGGTGAGTACTCCTAAAGTTGATGAGCCTAATCTAAACCTTTGTGTTAGAAGTGAATTCTTAACAGCCAAAAAGGCCATTATAAGATATGAACATAATACAAGAGAGGCCAAACATGCTAGCAAGATAGGATATCTTAGAGGCAAGAGTACACGCAATAGGTATATAGTCCTAAGCGAATATAATAACAATGGAAATATGCGGGAGATTAATAGCTCTGATAAAAACTTTAACGACAAGAAGTATATAAAGTCACTTATAATGCAATATCATAAGATGATGAAAGATGATTATGAGTCCCAAACAAAAACATATAAAAATGGCAATGTTGTTAAAAATCATTGGCGAGATAATATGGTCGGTTTTTCCGAGGTGGTCATAAGCTTTGGTACTGAACGTGATAAAGAGCCAAAAGAGGGACTAAATTCTACCGAAGTAAATTTTATAAATGCTAAAGTTTCGCTAAATAGAGTACAAAGGTTTGCAAATTTATACTGTGCGAAATACAATGTAAAGTGCCTGCTTATAGCTGAGCATAATGATGAGAAAACTAAGCACTATCAGCTTATTTTTACAAACTACCTATTTGGGGAACATAAAAACATTAGATTTGATGGCAAACGAGAGACTAGCGCCTTTGGTGGAGGGCTACAAGAAATGGGTGCAGAAGCGTTTGATGGTATTGCAAATCGTGGACTAAAGGGTAGTAAGCTTAGACATAAAAATTTAAAGCAAATGCACCAAACAGAAAGAGAGTATAAGAGCGAAAAAGAGTTAAAAAATAGCATTAGAAAGCTTATAGATAAAGAAATAATAGATCATTCAGAAATAGTAAACAAATTTTTTGGTGACAAAATTGATTATTTTAAGTTAAAAGTTGACAACAAAAAGGCTTTATTAGATGCTCTTACAAATTTAGTCCTAGAACAAGCAAGAGAAAAGATAAAAATAGTTACTAATGCCGAGTTAAAACAAAACATTGAAGTGCTAAAAGAACAACTGCTAGACAAGGGTGAAGTATTGGCAAGAAATAGAGTGTTAGAGCAGTTAAATGAAGATCTGATGCAGGAAAATGAAAAACTAAAAGAGACTAATGCAACTCTAAATAATCAAAATGAAGCTATAAGAGACCAAGCCTTACAAATAAATAACCTTTCATCCAAGCTAAATCAAAAAGAAAATGAAAACAAAAACTTGCAAGATGAATTAAACATCTTCAAAGCCGATAAAGCCCAAATAGATATTCTAAAGCAAAAAGCTGATCAAAGCGATATATTGCAAAGTAGGCTTAAAAAAGCTAATGCAGATCTAGAAAGCAAAGAAAAAACAAATCAGTCTTTGAAACAAAGAAACGAAGAGCTGGAGGCGTCGTTAAGTAACGAGAATGCCTTAAAGGAAGACAATGAAAGCAAGCTACTACAAATCGTTAAACTACAAACTTCTATAAATGGCAAAGTTCAAAGAATATCTGAGCTAGAAGAAGAAGTAAAAGTTAAAGACGAAAGGATAGAAAATTTACAGGATAAGTTAACTATATTAGAAAGCTTTAAAACGAAGGTTATTAATTTTATCTCAAAAATAAGCAATTTAATACCAAATTTTAATAAGCTGTTGAATGATGAGCCTACGGAGGTAAAAAATGAAATAAAAAGCAAAATAGCCGGCAAAGATAGTATAGGGATAGGCTTTTAGTTGGATTGGTTTTTGATTTCGAATATAAAGTTACCAAAATTTTTAGTCAGCATATTTAATAAGCTTCTTTTTTGCCAACATATACCAAGTTATATAATGTGCGAGCTGGTTACACCAAATCTGAGCGTATGTCTAGATCTTTTTTGTACTTTGGTGATGCGACCGAATTTTGTCAAAAGTTCTTAAAATATAAAAATTTATCCCCTAAACGTCAAAATATTCTTGATAACACCTATCCATTTAAATATAATCTAACTAAAAAATTAAAGGATAAATTTGCTTTACAGGTCGCTAACTGTGCTTAGCCTTTGCATCGCGCAGTTTATTTGCATCGGATTTTTCGGCGAGGGGCTCGTTAGCATCCTGCGTCAAGACGGTTTTAGTTTAGAGCGCGTCGGCGCGCTTAGAGGGCTTGGACTTTTCGCGGTTTTGGCTTTTTTGTGGTCGCCGTTTATCGACGCTATAGCACTAAAAATAGGCGGTTACAAAAAGATTATCCTAGCCTTTCAGTGCCTTACTTTGGCGATTTTATATGCGGTTTCGCTTCTAAATCCGCGCGACGATTTACCTGCTGTAATCGCTTTAGCGGTGCTTTTGGCCTTTATCTCGGCCACCTGGACGATGACGTCGAACGCATTTTTTATTAAGATTTCAAACAGTTCGAATTTAA
Source organism: Campylobacter concisus (assembly GCF_003049735.1). NCBI lineage: Bacteria > Pseudomonadati > Campylobacterota > Epsilonproteobacteria > Campylobacterales > Campylobacteraceae > Campylobacter > Campylobacter concisus. The sequence continues at coordinate 2,575 of NZ_PIRM01000004.1, forward strand.
GCTTCACAAACGCACTCAAGCTTAGCGGCGGACTGATAGGGCACGTATCCGGTAACGGCCTAACGCTCGTAATCTACGCAAAATTCGGCTGGAGTGAGGCGAATTTATTCTTGACGTCTTTGATAGCGGTTTCCTTGCTTAGCCTTGCTTTCTTTAAAGAGCCTGAGCGCGTAAACGCTGGCGAGGGGCTGGATTTTAGAGCGATGTTTGGCTTTTTTAAGGGCAAAAAGGCTTGGCTTAGCGTGCTTTTCGTACAATCTATCGGTATCTGCGCGGCGTTTGGACTGCTTAGCCCGATGCTCGTAGATATCGGCTGGAAGCTGGAAGATATCGGCGAGGTCTTGCACATATACGGCACGATATTTGGCTTCGCGGGTGCGCTCGCGGCGGGCTTTGCGGTAAAAAAGCTAGGCGCTAAAAGAGCCTTTTTATACGCCGTAGCGATGCAGACGCTAGGCATCCTGGCCATCTGGTTACCTATCGGCGGCTGGACGGACCGCGCGTCGGTACTTTTTGCTTCGAGCGCGGCGTATGCGGTATATATGGCGCAAGCGACGATAATCTCCACGATGATGATGCAACGTGCCTCGGGACGGCGACCCGCTAGCGAATACGCCGTGCAAAGCAGCCTAAATATGACATTTCAGATATTTTCTTTTTATCTCGGAACGTTTTTGGCGGGGACGTTGGGTTACGGAGCAGTCGTGCTGGGCGCGGCGGCGTTTTGCGTTTTGAGCCTAATTTATTTTATAAAGATTTATAAATTTATCTAGCGGATTGCTATTTTGCGGGATTTAAGTCGCCGTCCAGTACAAAAACGGCGTAAATTTTATTCCGCGGAGTTTTGCAAATCGCTTTGCAGATTTAGCCCGCGTCGGCAATGCGGATTAAACGCATGCAATTTAACCCGAACGCAAGGCCGAATTTAAGTCTCTAGCGCAAAAAAGGCGGTAAATTTATCCCGAATCAAGCAAACCTACCCGCAACAGAAAAACCGCAAAACGAGCTTAAATTTACGCTTAAAAACGCGCAAATTTGGCTCGTAAAATTTACGCAAAAGCTAAATTTACAACCGCTCTTTGATGATCTTTAAAAAATCCAAAAGCGCCTTTGCGCTATGATGAGGCGTATCCTGGGCGGCGATTAGTTCGCAGTTTGGCAGCATCCTCGACACTTGCAAAGCGACGGCAAAAGGCACTTCCTCGTCGGCTCTGGAGTGATACATAAGCACGCTTTGCGAGACGTCTTTTAGCTCAAATCCCCACGGTCTGGCTTGAAGCCAAAGGTCAAAACCGATGCCGTTAAGCTGAGCTTTTATCGCTTCTTTTAGCGCACCCTTAGCCTGCGAGCCGTATTTTTCCCACGCCATTTGCGCCGTATTTTCAGGAGTATTACGCAAAGCGAAATCGTAAATTTCCTTTATGTGCACATAGTCGGAGTAGCTTGTCAAAAGCTCGGGCGGGGCGTTAAATCCGCTTAGTATAAATACCTTTTTCGCCTCTTCGCCGCAAGCTACTGCCGTAGCGTAGGCATAAGCCGCGCCCACCGACTCGCCTAGCACGCTAAATTCGCTTAGATTTAAGGCTTTGAAAAGCTCTTTTGAGCGTAAGGCTAATTTTAAAAAACTATCGTCCGCGCTAAAAAGCGAGCTGTCAAAATGCCCGCTTCTGTATATTAAAACGAGCCTTATTTGATTTTTCTCGCAGAAATTTATCAAGGTATTTTGCGGAAAAATCATCAGCGGATGGTGATAAACCAAAACATCCTTAAAATCGCTACCTAAGTCCTCGTAGCTTAGATTTTCGCCGCTTTTAAATTTAAAATTTTTCATCTTTTTCCTTAAAATTTATACTCGAATTTTACGCCGATCTCGCGAGGGTCGGACAGGTAGTGCATCGTGGCGTATTTTACGTCGTGATCTTTGTCGAAAAGATTATTAGCGTAAATATAAACGTTGGTATTTTTGTGATTAAAGCCTACTTTTGCATCGACGGTCGCGTAGCCCGCATTTTCTACGACATTGGCCTTGTCGGTATAAAATTTGCTCTGTCCTCGCAAAAATGCCGCCGCGTAAAATCCGCTTGGAGCCTCATACGAAAGCCCTGCGCCATAAGTTAGCCTTGGCGCGTAATATACGTATTTACCGCTATAATCGCCCTGTGCGTCTTTATAGTCTTTAAAAACGCTTTTTGCATATCCCAAATTTGCGCTAAGCTTTAATCCATCCGTTAAAAGCGTTGCGGCGTCAAACTCAAAGCCCTGAGAGCGAGCCTTGCCGGCGTTCTCTGCCACCGTGATATTAGGCGCTACGATGACGCTTACTACTTGCTTGTTTTTGATATCGGCGCGAAAAACGGCGGCGCCTAGTTCAAACCGCTCCCAAGCCCCTTTTACGCCGACTTCGTAGCTAGTCATAGTCTCTTTATCGTACCATTTTTTAGACGTAGGCGAGGCGGCCCAAAAACCGCCCGGCTTATAACCCTTAGATACGCTCACATACGCCGTAACCTCGTCGTTTATAGCATACTTTAGCCCAATCTTAGGCGATAGCGCGCTATATGAATCGCTTAAATTTTCACCCCTCATGCGGTTTTGAAATTTGACCCTATCTTTGTCGAATCTAGCTCCCAAAATAACCGAAAAATCAAGCGGTAGATAAATTTCATTATGCGTAAAAACGCCGTAGTTTTTACTTCTGGTTTTGTTATTTTGCAGCGAGCGAATACCGCCGAACATCACGCTATTTACGCTACTTCGCACGTCTCTTTGCGTAGCGCCCGCCGCAGCACCTAGGACGAATTTGCCATACGCGTTATCGGCGCTAAATCTAAACTCCTGCGTAAAATCATTTCTATCCTCTTTGTAATACACATCCAACAAGGACGCGGGGCGATGATCACCGTCGTAACTACTGTCGTTTTTATAATCCCTAAAAGTCGTAAGCGAAGTGAGCGCGTAATCACTAAATCTATATTCGGCTTTGAGCGATGCTTCGTAGTTTTTGGCATTTTCCTTGCCTTCTATGCCGTTAGCATAACGCGTTCTATCGGTCGCGTTAGGCAGATTTGATCTTTGCGCACCGTTAGCTATCTTGTAATGATTTTGAATAAGATCTACCGTAAGCTCATCCGTAGGCAAAAATCTAAAATAAATTTTGCCGTAAAGGGCATCTTTGTAGTCGTCGCTTTTGTTTAAATTTTCGTTATACATAAAACCGTTTTTCTTTTCGCTAAAACCTGTAAAACTAGCCAGAAATTTATCCTTTACTATTGCTCCGCCTGCACTAAAGCTAATGCCTCGCAGACTATCTTTGCCCAGTTTTAGCCCGATCTTAGCTTGCGGTTCGTTTGTCGGGGCTTTGGAGACCGCATTTATCACGCCGGCGTAAGCATTTTTGCCGTAAAGCGCGCTTTGAGGCCCTTTTAGGATCTCGATGCGCTCGATATCCTCTAAAAATACGTAGTTACCGTAAGTGCCAAGATAGCTCACGCCGTCAAGATAGAGCCCGACGTTTGGGCTATCAAATGCGTAATCGCTCGTAACGCCGCGCATGATAAAAAGCGAAATACCTCCGCCTTGCAAAAACGATAAATTTGACGATGCGCTCCTAAGCCCGTTTAGATCTTTTACTTCTCTAAGCCGCAACTCTTTTTCGTCCAGCACGCTCACCGTAGCTGCCAGTTCGCTAGCGTTTTCATCGATTTTTTGAGCCGATACGATGACCCCGTCCAGCCTCACGTCGGGAGCTGCTATCGCTAGCGCCGCAACCGCGCTTAAAAACAAAATTTTTCTCACTTTAGACTCCTTTTATAATTTCTTTACTTTAAGGATAGTATAATAGTTTTGAGATTTATTATCAACCAGAAATTTACAAATGACGGATTTATTTTTATATTTAAAGGAAAAATTTGCGCACGGTATCCGCAGACGTTTTTATGGATAAATTTAAGAGCAGCGAAGACGGGGTTTTGGCTGGTCTTGGTGTCAAAATCCGCGCCAAAAATATCGCGCTAAGCGATGAAATAGCCTTCGGCGCGATAAAAATGGACGCCAAAGACGACACCAAAATAGTCGGCGATTTTCACGCTTTGCGGGGTTGCTTTATAAATTTCACCCTACAAGGAGGCATCAGACTAAGCTCGGCGAATGGTAAAATCGAATACAAAAGCGGACTATCAACGATCAGCTCGGTCGATCTACCAAGCTCGGATCAAGAGATTTACGGCGGCGCGCACGCAGGAATAAATTTATTCCTAGAAAACTCGTTTATGAGCTCAAATTTCGGTGATCTTATCGAGCTTGGCGCAAACAAACTCGTCTCGCAAAACGACACCTGCGCCGTAAATAAAATTTTATTAAACCAAATTTTATCGTTAAACGCCGACGAGCCGCTTGAAAGACTGCTTTTAGAAAGTAAAATTTTAGAGCTTATTTATAACGAATTCAGCCGCCTAAAATGCCCAAATAAGCATGTTATACTAGACGAAGCGGACAAAAACGCGCTACAAAAAGCCAGGCAAATTTTAAGCATGGATATCAAAAATCCGCCGTCTATAAAAGAGCTCTCAAAACAGGTGCGGCTGAACGAATTTAAACTTAAAGTCGGCTTTAAAAGTTTGTTCGGGCAAACTCCTTACGAATTTTTGCGCGAAGAGCGAATGAAACGAGCGCTGGCGATGCTGCAAGGCTCGGAGCTAAATATCGCTGAAATTTCGGTTGCGACGGGCTTTAAAAATCAAAGCCACTTCAGCAAGCTTTTTTGCGATTATTACGGCACGGCACCAAAAAATTTGATGAAAAATAGAAAATATTATTATTAATTTTTACGAGATTTGCCCGTAAATTTGCCGCGAACGGCGCTCAAAAGCCTGTTAAGATAATATTTCTAGTGATGACCACATATAAAAATATGCTCAAATTGGCAGTGCTTACCAAAGCGTATATTGTACGCCGCCTATGCTTGCAAATCGGAAGCATTTATAAGCTTTTAACGAATGATCGTTAAAAGTTTTCTATTAAAAAACTTAGACCTTTTATTTACGAAAATCATTTTTTGGTAGATAAAGTTTAGTCTAAGTTTTCATATTTTTCTTTTGCTCGGCCAAAGAAAAATATTGGCCGTCTGCCAAGACCTTACAGCAAACTCAAATGAGTTTGCTAAGTAAGTATTATCATACATACTATGAAAAAAATTACTTGATGCTTGTATATTGATAGATGATATTATTTTATGAGTGTGTCAAGAAGGAAAAATGGTTTCTTAGTAACTTAAAATAAAATAAATATTTTTTTTAATATTAAAATTTATTTTTAATATTTACTTAAATAATAGATATAACGAGTTGGTTTTTTATAATTTCCACACAAGCTCGCATGACTTTTGGTGTCTTGGTAAAATTTTACAAAAAACGTGTTAAAATTACTGCAAGCTTAAGAATTTGCTACATAAAATTTTATTTTGCTACAAACATTAAGCTATATTTCATGAAAGGTGACTGCAATATAATATTGTAGAAACATCGTAGTTTAGGTATTTATGGTGTCACGGGGGAGACTTGAACTCCCGACCTCCGGCTTATGAGACCAGCGCTCTAACCAGCTGAGCTACCGTGACACTTTAAAATAAGTTTCGGATTATATAATTTTTAAACTTATTTGTAGATAAAAACTATCTTTATCTACAAACACAAAGTAAAAGCACCAAGAATTAATAAAACGTCTATTTTACGAAATAATTTTGAGCTAGAGATTTATCCTCAGGTGTGATACTAAATTTCTCTCCAGCGATACTAACTTCAAATTTATTTTCTTTATTAGCTTTTGTATAAGCAAGCGCAAGCCTTGCGGCCAGCTCTTTGTCAGCTTTACTAGCATTTTTACTTATAAAACTAACAGCTCCTACTATGTCATCACTCTCTTTAAATTTTACTTGATCAAATTTATCGTTTGGATGTGCTAAAAGTGCGTTATTATCACTCTCGTCACGTCCTATTATCATTTTTGCACCATCTGGCAAGCGTAGATGCCTACCAAGCTTTAGCCACATCACATCGATATCTCGCATCTCTTTATCAAAATTTAGATAATCCTTTATCTTCACAGCAAAGCTCTCGATCGTTAGCAAACACCCACCTCCAGGCGTTGCAAAGTCCTCAAAGCCAAATTCCTTTGCCAAAGCAAGCTGCGGCTTTCTATCGCGCCCGCTTATATCAAGCAGCTTCTCTCTATCGATCCAACCCTCACGCTCTGGCTTAGTTGGCGGCAAGAGTTTAGCGCACATCGGACGAAGCACTAGATCATCCTCATCATCAGCTAGGCGCTTAACTTGAAAGAGTGCATCTCTTCGCTGACTCATCGGCCTTTGACCCAAAACTTCGCCTGTGATGATAAAATTTGCATTTTCACTTTTTAGCATATTTAGAGCTGTTTTAAACATGTATCCGTGGCAGTCGATACATGGGTTAAACTGCTTGCCGTAGCCGTATTTTGGGTTAAAAAGCACATCACGAAGATACTCATTTCTCATATCAACCACTTTTAAGCTAGCCCCAGCCAAAGCTGCACGGCGTCTTAAAATTTCATGTTTTTCTTCATCTACACCAAATCCAGTATCCATATAAAGTGCGACCACTTCGATGTTTTGATCGCTTATTAATTTAATTGAGAGCATGCTATCAAGCCCTCCGCTAAACAAAGCTAAAGCCTTCATTTTTATCCTGAAAGTAAAATTTAAAGCCTAAATTTACTAAATCTAGGCTTTTATGAAGTTTATTTAGCAGCGTTAATTACGATTTTTTTAATCACTTCGCTTGCGGCTTTTAGGCTGCTAACTGGCAAATACTCGTAGATAGAGTGAAAGTTATTTGCCCCTGTGAATAAATTTAGCGTTGGCACACCTTTTGCGGATATCACAGCGCCGTCATATCCACCACGCATCGGCTTTATATTTGGCGTGATATTTAGCTCGCTAAAGGCATCTTTTGCTAGTTTTATCGGAAGTGAATTTTCGTCTTTTAAAAATTTAAAGACGTTTTCATAGCGTGTTTTTAGCGTAATCTCACAGCACTCACCATAAATTTTATTAAAAGAATTTGCCATATCACTTAAAAGCTCAAGCCTTTTTTTAAATTTCACCTCATCAAATTCTCTTATGTCGATCTTAAGAGTTGTTTTTGCGCTGTTTCCATTAAGCTCTTTTACCCAGAAATAGCCCTCTTTGCCCTCGGTGCACTCTGGCACTTCTCCACCTGGCAAAAGTGAGATAAATTTATGCGCAAGAAGTAGCGAATTTACAAGCTTGCCCTTTGCATTCATCGGATGAGCCGAAACGCCTTTAAAGACCATTGTGCAGTCAGCCGCGTTCCAGTTTTCATATATTAGCTCGCCTATCTCGCAGCAGTCTAGGCAGTAGCCAAAATCAGCTCCCAGCAAATTTACATCAAGTGCTTTTGCACCAAGCAAGCCCTGCTCTTCATCAGGCACGAAGCAGATCACGATCTTGCCGTGCTTTACATCAGGATTTTGCATGAAATAGCTAGCCATATTTACGATGCTTGCGATCGCAGCCTTATCATCAGCCCCAAGCAGACTAGTGCCATCAGTCACGACTATGTCGTCACCAACGTATTTTTTAAGCTCTGGATTGTCGCTAAATTTTAGATAAATTCCCTGCTCTTCGTTTAGGCAGATGTCGCCGCCTGTGTATTTTACGATTTTAGCTTTGGTATCATTTTTTTGCTCACTACTTGTATCTAAGTGCCCAAAGAAGGCGATACTTGGAGCATTTTCGCAGTTTGCAGGAATTTTTGCTATCAAGATAGCATTGTCTTGCAAGATGATATCTTTTATGCCTAGCGAGCTAAGCTCTTCTTTTAAAAACTTAGCCAGCTCGTACTCGGTTGGATTAGAAGGCATGACACCTTTTAACCCATTTTCTTTATTTGTTGTGGTGTTAAATTTTGTGTAGTTTAAAAATCTCTCTACGATATCCATTTTTCATCCTTTTAGATGACAAAAAATGCAATCGCTACAACAGAGATAAACATACCTAAAAATGTTCTTTTAGCGATTTCAACTGGACTAACCATCGCAATGCCTGCACAAACGATAGCAGCACCGGCAATCGGGGAAGCCGATCTACCTAAAGCACCAGCAATAGCTGCAGCCATACCAAGCTTATCTTGTTCAAAGCCAAGTGCAGCGGCATTTGTTGTGACAGCTTCGTTAAATGCAAATGTAGCGGCGTCGCCTGAACCTGTAACTATACCCATGATAAATGGCACAAATGTTCCGCCAAATTTAACGTAACTTTGATCTGTTTTTAGCCATGCGATGACCACATCAACGGCTCCACATGCCTTTAAACCAGCGACAAAGACACCAGCTGCGATGATGATACCCATAACATCAGCATAAGCGTGGCCCATTCCGTTAAAAAATTCTTTTGTGATCTTCTGCGGATTTGTAAGCGTAGCAAAGATAGCTATGATGGCACCTAGTATCATCGCCTCAGCAACGCCCATCTTTGTCCATGCAAGAAAGCTATAATCTTTTGCAAGGCTTGTTCCGCCAATAACCAAGATAACAAGTGGAACTAGAGGCATAATGGCGTAGATAAAATTTACTTTAAATAGCGGCTTCTCTTCGCTAGCAGCACTACTTTCAAGAGTGAAATTTGTATTTTTTTGATAGTCTTTAAGCAGTATTGCAACAATAACTAATGCGATCACTACGATAACAAGAGCAGTAAATGCACTTGGAATTTGCACTTTTATGACATCTTGAACTGTGTAGCCCTCAACTGTCTTTTTAACAAGATCAGCCACATAGACGTTGTGAGCCGATCCTGGGCTTAAGACTCCACCAAATGTCCCTGCAAAAACAGCAGCACCAGCCATAGCTGGGCGGATACCTGAAGCCATTAGAAGCGGTATAAGTGTCGCACCAACAGCAGCGGAACATCCTGCAGCTGAAGGGATAGCGATATTTATAAAATAAGTTAGCACGGTTGTTGCAGGGATTAGTATAAAACCCACATTTTTAAGTGGCTTTGTAAGAAGCGCAACAAGGTGTTTATCGCACATTGTATATTTCATAACAAAAGCAAAACCCATACTAGCACAAATCGCCTTTATAAGCCCTGCTTTAGTCATATAGTCAGTAAAAGCACTTAGTGCCCCCATCGGTTTTAGCGCAATTATACAAAGCACCAAACCAACACCTATTAGCACCGTTCTTGTCTCTTTTTTTAAGATTAGAAGTGCTACAACAGCTGCGATGCCAAGAATGGCAGCAATTAGCTTAAATGTTTCCATACCTCTCTCCTTGCTTAGATTTTAAATTTAGTTCCAACTTCTATTTTTTCTATCTCTTTTTGATACTCAAATTTTAAAATTTCACTGTGTCCTATGACCTCAGCCTCGTTGTCCGCTATAAGCAGAGCCGTGCCTTCAGGCAGTGCGTAAATGGTCTCTTTTGGATTAGCTATTAAAAATTCCTCCAACCTCTCCTCCCTGCTCTCGCCGTTATGGCCTGCTAGCTTGCCACTTATGAAGTGCGGGTTTATTTGATAAGGGAAGATATTTAGACTATCAAAGGACTTTGGCATGATGATAGGCATATCATTTGTCGTCATCATCGTCTTACCAGCGATGTTTGCACCAGCTGACCAGCCAAAGTATTTTGCGCCATTTGCCACAGCTTCTTTTATAGGCTCAATCAAATTTAGCTTATAAAGCGTGTAAAGAAGCATAAAGGTATTTCCTCCGCCAACTGCGATACTGCTAGCATTTTTGATAGCTGAAATTTTATCCTCGTAGTGGTGGATTGATTTTATATTGCTATTTTTTAATCTATCAATTACTTTTTGCTCATACTCGTCATTTGTTCGCCTAACTCCAGCGTAAGGGATAAATAAAATTTCCTCCTTACCGCTCTCACCCAAAAAGTCCTTAACCCAGTTTTTGCAGTGCCTTAAATAGCCAGTATCTTGATAGCTTGAAGCACTGATTAGTAAAGCATTTTTCATTTTTTTACTCCATTTAGTTTGTAAGCAGATCTTAGATAGACATCAACCCCAGCCACCAAACACTCCTCATCAAAGTCAAATTTACAGTTGTGATGGCCTGCTTTTAAATTTGTTCCTATCATCATATAGCCACTCTTTGCGCCCCTATCTTGCAAAGCTCTCATAAAATGAGCAAAATCTTCACAAGCACCAAAATCAAGCTCTTTTACGATCTTGTCATCATCTATAAATGGACTTTGCTTTGCTGCTTCATAGAAAATTTCAGTTACTTCTTTGTCGCTATTGGCTCCGTTTGTACCGCCAGTTTTTACGACTTTACTCTCTACTCCATAAATTTCACTCACGCCTTTAACGATATCCATGCATTTTTCATACATAAAATCATTTAAATTTGTATCTTCACCCCTTGTTTCGCAAGCTAGATAGCCATTTGGTGCGATGACGTTTCTGCCTTCACCTGCTTTTAAAACGCCTACGTTTATCCTAGTCACGCCTTTTGCATGTCTTGTAATACCATGCATGCTTAGTGCCATTTGAGATGCAGCTAAAAGGGCATTTGCACCATCTTGTGGTGCACCTGCTGCGTGAGCTGAACGACCAGTGATATGTACGTCAAATTTTGAAGTTGCAAGTAGCTTATTTGTTCCGCAGATGATGCCTCTATTGGTTTTTGCTTGAAAGCCGATATGACCGCCAAGTAGGTACTCTATACCATCAAGCACACCAGCAGCTTCCATAGCCACAGCTCCTCTTGTGCCCTCTTCTGCTGTTTGGAAGATAAATTTAAATTTGCCGTTAAACTCATCTAAATTTTCAGCTATAAGTTTTGCCACACCAAGGCCTATAGATATATGACCATCATGCCCACAAGCATGCGTGATACCAGCGATATCTGCGCCAAAACCCTCTTTATAAGGTCTGTGAGTAGGCTCGTCGCTCTCTGTCACATCAACACTATCAATGTCAAATCTAAATGCTGTAAATTTACCAGGTCTTTTTGTATCTATAAAGGCAGTTAGGCCTGTTAAGCCATCTTTCATATAAGGAAGATATTTTGCTTCTTCAGGACTTAGGAGTTTTTTGGCTCTTTCTATTGCTTTTTCGCATTGCTCTTTTGAGCCAAGGCCAAGCCTTGCATCGGCTTTAACCACCTTGTCACCAAGGCTTATTTCATAACCAAGATCACTAAGCCTCTTTGCTAGTACGGCTGTTGTAAAAAATGTAAACCAACCAGTCTCTGGATGCGAGTGAAAATACCTGCGATCCTTGATCAGCTCATCTTTTAAAGAAAGAGCCAAATTTGCTATCTTGTCCATAGGTTTCTCCTTATTCATTTGATAGTTTAATTAGTGCATTTGTTAAAATTTGTGTAGCTTTGAAAGCATCATCAAAATTTATAGCTTCTGCTATATTGTGACTGATGCCACCAACGCAAGGTATAAAAAGCATGCCAACGCTACTTGCAAGTTTTGTTAGGTTCATCGCATCGTGTCCAGCTCCGCTTGGTAAAGTAAGCGTTTTTATGCCAAGTTTAGCAGCCTCTTCGCTTAGTAAATTTATAGCATGCTCGCTTAGTTTTACTGGCTCGTCACTGCTTAGTTCTCTTATCTCATAACTAAAATTTAGCTCACCACTTAGCTCTTTTATAAAATTTCTAAGCTCTAAATTTAGCTCTTCTAAGCTTGTCTTATCAATATCTCTTAGATCAACTCCAAGCCTTGCCTCGCCTGGCACGACATTTAAAACGCCTGGCTTTGCATGTGCGTAACCAACAGTAGCCACAGCTGTTTTTTTGTTTTTAGCAAATTTATTGGCTGCGATTATGATGTGTGAAGCAGCCAGCAGCGCGTCACTACGCATATTCATCGGAGTTGCACCGCTGTGATCTGCCTTACCATGAATAATAATTTCAAATCTTATAGGAGCGGCGATACCGCTTACTACACCAACGCTTATACCACTTCGCTCAAGCACTGGACCTTGTTCAATGTGAAGTTCTAAATATGAATGAAGTGAGTGTTCTTTTAAAATAGAATCGTTTAAATTTTGTGGTTCAAGTCCAAATTTACTCATCGCTTCAAAGAGCGAAATGCCATCTTCGTCTTTTAGCTCATGAAGCCTTTGTAGGCCAAGTTTGCCGCTTATTATCTTGCTACCAATGGTCGCTGTCTTGAAACGACTCGACTCTTCACAGCAAAAATTTATCAGCCAAAGCGGACGCTTTAGTTTAATGCCAGCTTCTTTTATCGAGGTTAATGCTTCAAGTCCAGCCATAACGCCAAGCGTGCCATCATAAAAGCCACCATTTGGCACACTGTCGATATGAGAGCCTACGCAAACCGGCTTTTCACCTGGCTCACAGCCATCATCATATATGGCATATATGTTACCGACATTGTCAATTTTAAGCTTAAAGCCATTTTCTTCTATTAAATTTATAAGAAAATTTCTAGCTTCCAAGTCTTCTTTGCTAAATGCAAGCCTTGTTAGCCCTCCACCTTTTAATGCTCCAAATCTGCTTATAGCATTAAAATTCGCCTCAAATCTTTTAAAATTTATCATAATAAATCCTTAAAAATAAAACTAATCTTAAAAACATTTATTACTTTGAACATTTTACATTTAGTTTTATGATTTAAAGCTGAATAAGTGTTAAATTTTGAAATCTAATTTTTTTGTAGCTTGTTGTGTAAGCCTTTAATAATCTCTGAAATTTTTTGCATTATTTCGATTTTATTTGGTTTTTGTGATTTTCTAGTATCTTCGCGAAACTTCTCATAGTATTTTAGCTTTAGCTTTAAAATGGCCTCTTTAAGGCTATCTTCACTAGAAGCTACGTTTGAGCTTTCATCAACATAAATTTCTCTAACAAGCACCGCGTTATCTTCAATATTTGGCAATAAAACAGCTTGAAAATAATCTTTATGATGCAAGAAAAATTTCTCCTCAAGCTCGTTTAAAACGATAGTTTCGTAATTTTTATTTGCAAGCATGCTCTTTAAAACGCTAAATTCCAAAATATCGGTTTTATCTTTTTTTTGAGCCACTTGTTTATTTGTTGCAGCATTTGTAAAATTTTGATCTTGTCTATTTATATATCTTTGTCCGTGAAGACTAAAAGTATTTAGCTCTATTTTGAGTAAATTTGAGACCAGCGATTCGTAGCTTTTTGCAATTATTGGCTTTAGAGAATTTGTAAATTCCATTATCTCTTCTAAACATTTTTGCTTTTGCACTGGGCGCGTAATATCATATTTTTTTACAATTTGCTCGATATAAAACTCGCCAAGCTCAGTCCCAGAGCCAAACATCTCTTTTAGCTCGTCGCTTCTACCTGCAAAGACCATATCCGCAGGGTCTGCACCATCTTTTATGATTACAACGCTTCCATCTATTTCGTTTTGCACTAAAAGACGAGATGATTTTATAGCGGCATTTATACCAGCCGAGTCACCATCAAAACAAAGTACTACGCTTATCTCTCCTCTTTTTAAAAGTGGCAAGTGATTAGTCGTAAGCGCAGTCCCAAGCACGGCAACGGCGTTTGTAAAGCCAGCAAAGTGCAGCATGATAACATCTAAATATCCCTCTGTGATGATAATCTGCTTTTTTTCAAAAATGCTTTGTCTAGCTAAATGATAGCCGTAAAGTAGCTTTGACTTGTCAAAAACTATGCTTTGTGGAGAATTTACATATTTTGCAGGATGATCTGAGATCGTTCTACCGCCAAAGCCAACTAATTTTGCCGTGTGCGCATATATTGGAAATGTGATACGCTCGATAAAACTAGCATAAATTCCCTTCTCGTTTTGCTTTACGATACCGACCTCAAGTGCCTCTTTTGGCTCGATATTTTCATTTTGTAAAAGCCTGATAGTACTAGCACTATCCCCAGCCCAGCCAAGCTCAAATTTCTCGATCATTGCATCATTTATGCCACGAGAATAGATATATCTCACAGCGGATTCATGCTTGAAAAATTCGCTCCTATAAAAGGCATTTGCCTTTTCTAAAATATGTTTATTTTCTTTTTGTGTTGGGGCTTTGTCGCTTGTGTATTCGAGGCTAAAATTTACAAGGCTAGCTATTCTTTCGATAGCTTCTGGATAGGTTAATTTCTCATAATCCATTACAAATTTGATCGCATCTCCACCGGCCTTGCAAGCAAAACAGTGAAAAATTTGTTTGCTTTGACTTATGCTCATGCTAGGATTTCTATCATCGTGAAATGGGCAGACGCATTTGTAGTTTGCACCCATTTTTTTAACTGGCAAATAGTGCTCTATAATGTCAACGATATCGATTTGATTTTTGAGTTTTTCTATGGATTTTGGATCTATCATAAGCAAAATTATACAACCGCTTTGTTATAATTAAAGTAAAATTTTATTACAAAGTATGAGCGTGGATATTTTTTTCATTGGGCACAGAGATCCGATATTTAGCCTTATTATTTTATTTAGCATTATTTTGATGATAGCTGCATTAAGCTATGCTTGGGGTATCTTTTCAAGCAAAGATGAGAAAAAACGCATTGAAAAATTTATAAGAAAATTTGATAGCAAAGACGGCATAAGTAGCGAGCATAAGCAGATGCTACAAAGCCCAGAGATAGACGCTCAAAGCCTTTGCATGCTAGGGCAAACTTTTGCTAAAAATGGTGATTTTGAAAAATCAATTAGTGTTTATCTCATAGCACTTGGCAAAGTTAGAGATAAAAATGAAAAAGAATTTATCCTAAACGAGCTTGGAGAGGTCTATTTTAAGGCCGGATTTTTAAAAAAAGCTAGCGAAGTCTTTGAAAAAGTGCTTGAACTAAGCCCAAGAAATGTGCTTGCACTTCGCTTTTTAACGATGATAGATGAAAAACTTAAAAACTACAAAGAAGCTCTTTATGCGTTAAATTCTCTTGAAGAACTTGGTGTAAATGTAAAAGATCAAAAAGCCTATATAAAGGCGATCAGCACGCTTGATGATAGAAATTTAAGCTTTAGTGAAAAGGTAGAAATTCTCTCCCACCTTAGCCAAAATTTTGAGCTTTTAAAACGCATGATCTTAGCACTTTTCATAAGGCACAATGAAAATTTAGAAAATTTAAAAGATTTTGCTCGTTTTGAAGATGTGATCGATCTGCTTTATAATCTAAAAACGCCTATAAATTTAAGCGATCCAAAGTACAAATCACTCTTTTACGCAAAGGGCGATATAGATGAGCCATGTGAAATTTATGGCTTTGAGCTAAACGTCATCAAAAAACTAAAAGACGCTAAATTTGACGCGGCTGGGCTAAGCTTTAACTACGTTTGCAAAAGCTGCAAAAACTCATTTCCCATGCACTTTTACCGCTGTCCAGTCTGCCACGAGCTAGGAAGTGTCAAAATTTTATCCCACATCACAGAAAAAGCAAGTGAAGATAGTAACACTTTTTAGCGACGGCTCGTGCCTTGGAAACCCTGGAGCTGGCGGCTGGGCGTATATATTGAGATTTAACGAAGCGCAGAAAAAAGCAAGCGGCGGAGAGGCATTTACTACAAATAATCAAATGGAGTTAAAAGCTACGATAATGGGGCTAAAAGCGTTAAAAGAGCCCTGCGAAGTAAGGCTTTTTACCGATAGCTCATACGTGGTAAATAGCATAAATGAGTGGCTTGCAAACTGGCAAAAGAGAAATTTTAAAAATGTAAAAAATGTCGAGCTTTGGCAGGAGTATTTAGAGATTTCAAAGCCACATAAAGTCGTGGCTAGCTGGGTTAAAGGGCACGCTGGACACCCTGAAAACGAGGAGTGCGACCAGATGGCAAGAGACGAGGCATTAAAAATAAAAGATGAGAATAAAATATGAAAAATTTAGAAGAATTTGAAAAGAATCTTGGATATAAATTTAAAAAAACTGAGCTTTTAGAAGAGGCCCTAACGCACAAGAGCACAAAGCAGGCTCTAAATAACGAGAGGCTAGAGTTTTTGGGTGATGCGGTGATGGATCTGCTTGTGGCTGAGTATCTTTTTAAGAAATTTAGCAAGATCGCAGAGGGCGACATGAGTAAGCTAAGAGCCGCGCTTGTAAATGAAAAAAGCTTTGCAAATATGGCAAGGCATCTAAAAATGGGTAAATTTTTAAGGCTAAGCACAGCTGAAGAAAACAATGGCGGACGTGAGAAAGATAGCATTTTAAGCGACGCATTTGAGGCTGTGATGGGCGCTATCTACCTTGAGGCTGGACTTGATAAAGTGCGAGAAATTTCGATCGCTTTGCTTGAACTTTGCTATCCACAGATCGACTTTGCACACCTCGAAAAGGACTACAAAACTGCTCTTCAAGAGATCACTCAGGCCAGTCTTGGTGTCATCCCGACATACGAACTCATCGGCACGTCAGGTCCTGATCACAAGAAAGAATTTGAGATAGCCTTGCTACTAAATGGCAAAGAAATTTCACGCGCCGTTGGCAGCTCTAAAAAGCAAGCCCAACAGCTCGCAGCAAAAATCGCACTAGAAAAAATCAAAAAATAGGAAAAATTTTGAATACATTTGGCAAAAAACTAACCTTAACAACCTTTGGCGAGAGCCACGGGGTGGCGATCGGTGGCGTGATAGACGGACTTCCAGCTGGGCTAAAGATCGATACAGATTTCATCCAAAGCGAGCTAGATAGACGCCGTCCCGGACAAAGCAACTTTACAACCGCAAGAGATGAAGCCGATAAGATAGAAATTTTTAGCGGTGTCTTTGATGGCATAAGCACTGGAGCGCCGATAGGTTTTGCCATTTTTAACAACAACCAAAAGTCAAACGACTATGAAAATTTACGTGAAATTTTCCGTCCAGGCCATGCTGATTTTACATATTTCAAAAAATATGGCTTTAGAGATCACAGAGGCGGCGGACGCTCAAGCGCAAGAGAAACGGCTGTTAGAGTAGCTGGTGGGGCTTTTGCGCAGCTGCTTTTAAATGAGTTTAATATAGAAATTTTAAGTGGAGTACTTGGTATAGGCAAAGTTTTTAGCGACAAAATAGACTTTAACTTTGCTAAAAATTCTCAAATTTACGCCCTTGGCAACGAAGAAGCGATGAAAGAAGTGATAAATAAAGCTAGAAGCGAGCACGATAGTGTAGGAGCTGTGGTTTTAAGCGTGGCTAGAGGAGTGCCAGCTGGTCTTGGTGAGCCACTTTATGATAAGCTTGATAGCGCTCTAGCAGCTGCTTTGATGGGCATAAACGGCGTAAAGGCCGTTGAGATAGGTGCTGGCGTAAATGTAAGCTCCATGCTTGGCTCAGCAAACAATGACGAGATGGACGAGCTTGGTTTTTTAAGCAATAACGCTGGTGGCATACTTGGCGGCATAAGTAGCGGCGCTGAGATCGTGTTAAAGAGCCATTTTAAGCCTACGCCTTCGATATTTAAAGAGCAAAAGACGCTAAATTTAGCTGGCGAAGTGGTAGATTTTGAGCTAAGAGGCAGGCACGATCCTTGTATAGGCATACGAGGAAGCGTCGTTACAACCGCGATGATAAGGCTAGTTATCGCCGATATGTTACTACTAAATGCTAGTACAAAGCTTGAAAATTTAAAGAAAATTTACGGCTAAATCTATAAAAATAAGTAAATTTAGTGGCCAAAAAGCCACTAAATTTTTAGAATCTATAAGCAAACTGAAGTTTTTACGCTGCTTTGATCTTTTTTGCCAAAAGATTGTGCTATGCCAAAATTTATGAGTGTCGCATAAGTTAGCGTATATCTTAGACCGACCTCAACCTCTGAGCTCGTGCCTTTTTGAGTTAGGCTGATCTCCTCGTCTTCTTGGATCACTGCTATTTTTGATTTTGTATTAAATTTATACTCAGCACTAATTTTTCCATAAGGATTAAATTTGCCAGCATCATAGGCTATTTTTGAGTAAATTTTAGCTCTACTTGATGTAACGCTGCTAAATTTTAATGTGCTTTGTCCGATATCTGCCTCATCGCTACCGACATAAGAGAGTGCGTAGTTTAGCCCACTATCAAGCATAAAACTATCAAATTTTATCTTTTTGCCGACGCCAAAGCTAGCATTGTAATATGGCATTGAGATTTTATAATCCACATCTTTTGCATCAACCTTAGTTTGGCTTCTACCAGCTTTTGCCATGAGATCGATATAAAAATCACGCGGTAAATTTAGCCTTGAAAAAATACCAAGTCCATAGTTTCTAACTCTGCCATCTATTTTGGCATCTTCGTTGCTGTTATCAAATGTTGGCATAGCAAAAGCCCCAAGCATAGACTCGCCATTTTTATTTTTACTTTGCTAGAATTCACATCACTTCTATCTGTTAAATCAATATAAACACCTGATTGTCTACTTTTTTCGATAGTAGAACCAATTATATTAACTTCGTTGTGCGTTGCATTTGCTCTGGCTCCACTAGTAAAATTTATCCATTTTAATTATTTTATTTCTAAAAAATTTTTATTAGAAATTTTAGCCTTAAGATCGATTTTTCAAAAACAAACTTTTACTAATTTTCATCTATAATCACTCCATGAAAAACGAAGTGCAAAAATTTTATGCCGTCATTGATCTAAAGTCATTTTACGCCTCAGTTGAGTGCGTGGAGCGAGGACTTGACCCGTTTAAAGCCGATCTGGTCGTGGCTGACGATAGTCGTGGCAACGGAAGTGTTTGCCTAGCCGTTAGTCCAGCTCTTAGAGCCAAAGGTGTGAAAAATAGATGCAGGCTTTTTGAAATACCAAAGGCTATAAAATTTATCATCGCACCGCCTAGAATGCAGTTTTACATCGACTATGCGGCTAAAATTTATGAGATATACCTAAAGTATGTTTCAAAAGATGATATCTACGTCTATTCTATCGATGAGGCCTTTATCGATCTTACTTCTTATGTTAAATTTTATAATACCGACGCAAAATCCATAGCCAAAAAGATAATGGATGAAATTTTAAAAACTACTGGCGTGACGGCCACCTGTGGCATGGGCACAAATTTATACCTTGCAAAAATCGCCCTTGATATCCTGGCTAAGCACAGTGATGATGGGATTGCATTTTTAGACGAGCAGCTTTATAAAGAACGTCTTTGGACACATCAACCGTTAGATGACTTTTGGCGTATCGGTAAGCAAACTAGGCTAAAGCTGGAAAAACATGGAATTTTTTGTATGAAAGATATAGCAAATGCTCCGAGAAGCTTGCTTGAGAAATTTTTTGGAGTTGATGCATATATAACAATAGACCACGCAAATGGCATAGAGCCAACGACAATAGCTGACATAAAAGCATATAAACCAAGCACAAAATCCTACTTTAGCTCTGAAATTTTACCAAGAGACTACGAGCGTTGTGAGGCGGTAGTCGTACTAAAAGAGATGGCTGATAGGCTAGCGCTTAGGATGATCAACAAAGAAGTAATGGCAAGTGGAATAACGATAAATATAAAATTTGCCGACAAGCTTGAGCCACTACAACGTGCAAGCGTTCGGTTTAAAACACCAACAAATGTTTCAAGCATGCTGATGAGTTCAGCCGAAGAGTTGCTCTTAAATAAGATAAAAAATGTTGGGCTCATTAGGCAAATTAGCATTAGTGCAAATGACGTAGTAAAAGAGAGCCTAGCTCACTCTAGTCTTTTTGAGGATGATACTAAAGAAAAGGCAGTTTTAAAATCCCTAAATCTCATAAAAGAAAAATTTGGTAAAAACTCGGTTTTAAGAGCGATCGATCTACTACCAGAAGCCACTGGGCAAGACCGAAATAAAAAGATCGGAGGGCACAAAAGTGGCGAGTAAAGATAGAGCAAAAATTTTTAGCTCGTTTAATCCGCTATCAACCTTAGAGCGAGCCTTACGACAAAAAGAGCGTGAGAAATGCGAAAAACTAGAGCTTGATGAGAGCAAAGTCGATGAAATTTTAAAAAAGATAAGCAGGCTAAGAGCAGCTGATGAAGTATACGTAAGCTACCATGACGGTTATACCTATGCAAGTATTAGAGGGCTAATCTCCGATGTAAATTTCAAAAATAAAACTCTTATGGTTGTAAAAACTAGGATCAAATTTGAAGATATAAATGACCTAAAAATAATTTAGCCCCCAAACGAGGGCTAAATTTATATAAAATCTACAAAGATTGTAAAATTTTTGGTTTAGAAAAGGCAGTTATTGGTTTGATCTCGCCTTTATATTTTTCAAGATCAGCTAGTATCGTATGTCCGCAGTTGCTTTGAGCGATACTAGATGTGCCTTTGTCGCGTGTTAGGACATTGATGCAGCCATGCTTGCAAAGGCTCTTCTCGCCTAACACTTCAGGGTCGTACCACGCACCTTCGCAAATAGCGATGACGTGCTCTGGGATGATGTCAGTGACAAGCGCACCGACCAGAATTTCGCCCCTGTCGTTAAATACTCTCACCACGTCGCCAGTCGCGATGCCTTTTTTCTTAGCGTCGTTTGTGTTTATTAACATCGGCTCTCTTGCGCTTACTTCAGCGTAGTTTCTAATTATTGAGTTATTTAGCTGAGAGTGCAAGCGGTATCTTGAGTGTGGGGTTGTGATGCTAAATGGATATTTCTTAGCTTTTTCACTACCAAGCCACTCAAACGGCTCGATCCAAGCAAAGTGTGGAGCAAAGTCTTTGTAACCAAATTTAGCGATAGTTGGAGAGTATATCTCTATCTTGCCTGATGGCGTGCCAAGGCGATTTTTGTGCGGATTTTCTCTAAATGCACTAAGTCTTGTGTAGTATTTTGTCTCTTCATTGTCTTTGTCAAATTTGACATAGCCCTCTTTCCAAAACTCATCAAAGCTTGGCATTTTAAGATCTAGTGCCTTAGCTTGCTCTACTGCGTCTGCGTAAAATTCTTTTGCCCAGCCAAGCTCATCTTTACCCTCAGTAAAGACCTCTTCTCTGCCCCAGCGTTTGCAAATTTGTGAGCATATCCAGTAGTCGCTTCTACTTTCGCCCATTGGCTCAACTACTGGTTTGTATGCCACGATGTATTCGCTTGATGGGACGCTTTGGTTGATGTCATTTCTCTCGACTTCAAGTGCCACTGGTAAGACGATATCGCTTAGTTTAGCTGTGCTTGTCCAGTATGGCTCAGCTGTGATAACAGTATCAAATTTACGCCACGCTTTAACGGCGTTATTTACGTCCTGATGCCTTGTAAACATCGAACCAGAGGCCATATAAGCTACTCTCATATGTGGAAGTTTGATCTTAGAGCCATCATAATCTAACTCTTTGCCAGGATTTTGCAAAGCTTCGATTGATCTTGAAGATGGGATGGTTACGTTTTTAAATTTCTTCCATGGAGCACCATCTACATTTTCATATTTCTCGCTTATCCTAGTACTGATACCTTTTAGAGCAGGTGCTATCTTATCAGTACTGCCGTTTCCGTAGTAGAGGTTAAACTCAAATCCAAGACCCTCTTTGCCGATGTGGCCAAGCATCGCACTAAGTGTTACGATACCCCAAAAGCCCATTTCGCCATGGTCTTGTCTTTGAAGTGATCTACCAGCGATGATAATGCTTGGCTCTTTTGCGAGTACAGTAGCAAATTTTGCAATCTCTTCAGCTTTTACGCCACAAATTTTACTAGCCCAGTTTATATCTTTTACCACTTTGTCGGTTGTGCCAAGCAAGTAGTCTTTAAATTTATTGAAACCAACTGTGTATTTTTTTATAAATTCTTCGTCATAAAGATTGTTTTCATAAAGATAGTGGCACATACCAAGCATCATTGCTACGTCAGTATTTGGACGAACGATGATAGCTTCAGAGTCAAGGTATCTTGTGGTGTCGTTTTTAAAGACGCAAACACTATAAGTTTTTATGCCTGCCTCTTTTATCTTTTTGATGCCAAGATAGCCATCATGTGTTGGTGGCTGCCATGAAATTTGACCAGTCACAAGCGGGTCAGTACCCCAAAATACAACATTTTTAGCGTTTTTAGCGATAGCCTCCCACTTTGTCGGAGCATCATAAACGGCGCTGTTGCCTAAAACGTGAGGCATGATGACAAGGCCAGCACCCGTTGAGTAGTCGCCGCTCTCTTCTACGTATCCGCCAAGCACTTTTAGCATCCTGTGACCAACGGTTCTGCCCCAGCTGATCTTACCGCTGCCACCCCACCAGTAGCATTCGCCGTAGATGCTTTCAGGGCCATATTTGTCAAAATTTTCTTTTAAGGCTTTTGCAGCTAAATCAAGTGCTGTATCCCAGCTAACACGCACAAATTCTTCCTTGCCACGAAGCTCACTTTTTGCTGCGCCTTTTGCCTTTAAGTAGCTCTTTCTTACGTATGGATAGAGCACGCGGCTTTCGTTTTGGATGAGGTCTGGCAAGCTATTATTCATGGTATTTGGGAATTTATCGCCCTCAAATGGATCAACAGAGACGATTTGATTTGAGTTGGTATTTGCCCAAAATAGCCCAAATCTATTTGCGCCAAAGGTTTTGTTTTGGTCAAAAATGGTTTTTGTCACGCCTTCAATCCTACTTGCTTGTGCCGCAGTGGCTGCAAGCGCAGAAAATTTTATGAAATCTCGTCTTTTCATATTTTCTCCCTTATGAAAATTTATTTTACTTTTTTGGCATTGTGTTGTAAGTATTTGAGCACTAAATTTAGGTCAGTTTCGTCTAGTGCTACAAATTTTGCATCGACCATTCCAGCTAAATTTGCTGGCCACTGAGCCGCTGTAAAGCTGTTTGGTTCATGTAGCCTGTGACATGCCGAGCAGGTCTCTTCGTAAATTTTCTTTGCCTTTGCGTAAAGCTCTTTTTGGTTGCCACCAAGTGCGTCATTTGGCACTTCATAAACGCCATCAACTTGATACCAAACCTCGCCGTAGTCGTCTTCAAGGTCTTTTACTTTTTTGAAATTTGCCTCGCTCTCGTCATTAAAAGCTACAAAAACTTCAGGATCTTCTATACTTCTTTGAAGTTGGGCTAAATAGTTTGCCGAAACTACGCCATTAACCTTGATCTTACTCGTTTTATCACCTTTTTCGACGACTTCAACTGGCGTTAAAACCTCGATCTTTCCTATCATCTTGCCATCTAGCGTTATATTGGCATCTTTTGCGATGACATCGGCACTAAAAGCAAGACTACATGCTAAGACAGGGGCTAAAAATAGCATTTTCATGTTGCAATCCTTAAAAATAAAATTTAAAAAAATCTTATAACCTAATGGCTTAAAATTACATTGTTGTATTTAGCTTTATTTAAGAAAGTTAATATTCATTTTTATTAAAAATAAGATTTGGCAGAAAATTTATCAATGAGTTTTATTGGATGGCTTAATTGCTGAAGGTATAAGTAAAATTTTTCTAGCTTACAAGCTCTGTAAAAATTTTAATTATGGATCTAGTGAAGTAAAAATTTAACTTTACTTCACTAGCTACTATAAAAAGTATGGCAAAGTTTTTATAAACTTAAAAACATAAATTAGTAAAACTCTTACAGTATTTATAAATATACTAAAAGTTACTACTCTACATTGCTGGCTATGCTAAGACTTTCTAGAGTTTTATCGTTTTAAAATTTTTGTCAAAACGCCTTATTGTCAATTTAACAGCTTTGCTTATCGCCTAGCTCGCACGCCTTTTTTCGCATTTGCTTTGCCTTTTTCGCGTCTTTTTTTACTTGCTCGTATCTGTTTTCGTTGAAATTTCCCTCATACAGCCACGCCGCTCTCGCGCAGCCGCCTACGTAGCCTAGCTTACACGAGCGCTCGTAATACTCCATCATCTCGCCAATATCGCCTCCCGTTCGCTCTATCATCCAACCCACGTTGTAGCATCCGGGAGCGTATTTTTTGTTGCATAGGGTATTGTTTATCGCAAACGACTGCACCTCGTCGCCCAGCTCTTCTTGTATGAAATTGGCTAGCGCCAAGCAACCGGCAAATACTCGTAAAGGACGCAGCTAGCCTTGTAATACGCGCTAATCTTAGTCTCGCGCTCGCTCTTATCCGCGGCTTTTACTAGGTTGTTTTTATAAAGTTCGCCCAGATAAAAGCAGCCCTCGCCGTCTCCTTTGGCGCAGGCTAGGCTAAATAGCCCCTCCGCCGCGCCGTAGTCTTGCTTTAAGTTAACAGCTACCATGCCCGCTTGCACGCACTCTTTGGTGGCGTTTAGGTCTGGATTTTTGCATTTTTTGAGCTTTTCTAGCGTATCTGCGGCTAGCAATGGCGAAAGGCCTGGCTCGCTAGCGAATAAATTTATCGCCGCAAGTAGCGCAAATAATAAGACTTTCATTTTTATCCTTTAAATTTACCTAATCCCTCGCTTTGGCGATGCAAGCGGCGATAGCCTGCATCAAGGCGCCGCGAAATCCGCCTTTTTCAAGCGCGGTAAGTCCTTCGATCGTGATTCCCGCCGGCGAGCAGACCTCGTCTTTTAGCGCGGCCGGGTGCTTGCCGCTTTGGATCAGACGCGCCGTACCTTCCACGGCTGCGCAGACGGAGTCGTAGCAAAGCCGCCTAGGCAGTCCGCCCCGCACGCCCGCATCGGCCGCAGCCTCTATAAAGGCGCACGCATACGCGGGCAGGCTTCCCGCGATACCCGTAAATGCGGCAAACCCGGCCTCGTCTATCTCGTAAATTTTACCGATTTTAGAGATTATCTCGCGCACGGTCTCTTTCTTAGCCTCGCTAAACCCAGCGTCAAAGCAAAGAGCCGTGGCTGACGCTCCGATGCTAGCTGCTATATTTGGCATCGCGCGAGCGATATAAACGCCCTCGCCTACGATTTGCCTAGCGCGCTTTATGTCAAAACTCGGCGCCAAAAGAAGCAAAATTTTGCCCGCAAGCTCGGGTGCGATCAGGCGCAAGATAACCTCGTAGCTAGCGGGCTTGGTAGCCAGCACGACCGCGTCCGCTTCGCGCACTAGATCCGTTTCGCTCGCGGTTATTTTTATGCCGAATCTTTGCCACAAAGCTTCGTTTTTGCTTCTGGCGCAGGCTATGATTTCAAATTTCGTCTTTTTTTCACATTCGCGCGGGCTCGCCGTATCGCTCGTTTGTGACAGATTTTCCGCCCCGCGCACCTCGCTGCCGCCGCTGGATTTTCGCTCGTCCTCAGCCGAGCTTCGTCCCGAGTTAGCCTCACTGCACTGAGTGCGCCAAAGCACCTCTATCATCGCGCCGCCCATATTTCCGCCGCCGATGAAACCGATTTTTACGCTTTTCATTTCGCCGCTTTTTTTAGAGTGCCAATTTTGACCGCTTTGCCCGCGATCGCCGCATTTATCGCCATGCTATCCGCCCAGATAGCCCCCGTAACCTGTCCCGGCGCCAAGGTATAAACGCCGCCCGTCTGCGCCTCGTCGCTCGCCTTAAACTCGTTGCCCACGACCAGCTCATAGACATCCTTTGTGTCGTTTTCAAATTTGATCGCCGCTTTTAGCGTCGGGTCCATTTTCTGCTTCGCCGCACCCGCGTACTGCTCGAGTATGTTTTTACTAAGCTTGCCGTAGACGTCGCCGTCTTGGCTTAGATATATCCGCACGGCGCGCTTATCCGAGTTTTTGCCGCCCTTTTCGCCCTTGCCGGCGCTAACGCTCATCTCATAGGCGGTTTCTCCAGTCGGGAAGTCCTTAAATTTAGCGTCCGGGACGAAAACCCGCACGTTGTCCGTTACCGTTTTCGTAACGTACGTCTGCGGCGTTATATCCGTTAGCACGATCGTGGATTTCACGTCCGAGCTTTTATCCGAAATAAGCGCGGAGATCGGCACGCGCGTAAGTAGCGTCGTCTCGTAGCAGCCGCCAAAAATAAACGCGGCGGCGAGAGCAAAGATAAATTTTAGTTTTTTCATCGGTTCCCTTTAAATTTTCGCCGATTCTAGCATAAACTAAGCATTTTTGTATTGATTACATTAAAAGCAAAAATAGAAAAGTAAGTATGGTATTTTAAAGCATAAATAGTTTTAAGGTTGATAAATTTTAGATGAGAGAGAATGGCTCTATTTCGTCTTGAACAAAGCCAACTTAAATAAATAATGCAAAAAAATATGAGAAATTTATAGAAATTTATTTGCTGTTTTTAGAGTTCAATTATTAGCCCCTTTACAAAGGGGCTAAAATGATAAAATTTGATTAAAGTTTCGCTTTTCTTTTGCGCTCTGTTGGGTCTAAATAGCGCTTGCGAACGCGGATATTTATAGGTGTAACCTCGACTAGCTCGTCATCTTCTATCCACTCTAGTGCGCGTTCAAGGCTTAGCTTTCTAGGTGGCACAAGCTTGATTGCATCGTCACTACCGCTAGCACGCACGTTTGTTAGGTTTTTACCCTTGATAGGATTTACATCAAGATCGTTTGGACGGCTGTGCTCACCGATGATCATACCCACATAGACTTTTGCTTGTGGATCAAGGAAAAGCACGCCACGATCTTGTAAGTTAAATAGCGAATAGGCAAGCGTTACGCCGTTTTCCATAGAAACTAGTGCGCCATTTGTTCTGTGCTCGACGGTTCCACTAAGTGGTCTAAACTCCAAAAAGCTGTGGTTCATAACACCCTCGCCTTTTGTATCAGTCAAAAACTGGCTTCTAAAGCCGATAAGCCCACGCGCTGGGATCTCAAACTCGATCCTTGTTTGGCCATCGCCTGTTGGGTTCATAGAGACCATTTCCGCTTTTCTTTTACCTAGTTTTTCTATGACTGTGCCTGTCGTATCATCAGGTGCATCGATAACTAAAAGCTCGTATGGCTCGCATTTTACGCCGTTTATCTCTTTTACGATGACCTCAGGTCTGCCAAGTAAAAACTCATACCCCTCGCGGCGCATATTTTCAGCCAAAATAGTAATCTGAAGCTCACCACGGCCACTTACTTTAAATTTGCCCTCGCCGATGTTTTCGTATTTCATCGCGATATTTGTCTTCATCTCGTTTGCAAGGCGCTCATCGATCTTATTTGATGTGACGTGTTTGCCCTCAGTACCTGCTAATGGGCCATCATTTACAGAAAATACAACGCTAAGTGTTGGCTCTTCGATATGGAGTGGATCAAGCGGATGAGGGTTGTTTGGATCAACGACGCTATCGCCAACGTCAAGCGCATCAAAACCAGCGATCGCTACGATGTCGCCAGTACCAGCTTCGTTAATATCGGTTCTTTCAAGACCCATAAAACCAATTAACTTTGAAATTCTACCAGTTGTCTTTGTACCATCAGCCTTTGCAAGCATAACATTTTGGTTTTTAGATATCTTGCCGTTAAAAATTCTCGCGATGCCGATCTTGCCGACGTAGTTATCATAATCAAGAGTAAACACTTGAAGCTGAAGCGGGTTTTCATCGCTACCACTTGGAGCTGGTACGTGAGCCAAGATAGTCTCAAAAAGTGGCTGCATATTTACATTTTCATCGCTTAGTTTTAGCTTTGCATAGCCATTTTTAGCAGCAGCATAAACGACTGGAAATTCTAACTGCTCGTCATTTGCATCAAGTGCAACAAAAAGGTCAAAAATTTCATTTATAACGCGGTCTGGATCGCCTGCAGGTTTGTCTATCTTATTTACGACGACGATTGGACGAAGTCCTAGTGAGAGCGCCTTTTTGACGACAAATTTAGTCTGTGGCATAACGCCTTCTTGCGCATCGACAAGTAGCAAAACGCCATCAACCATCTTAAGAACACGCTCAACCTCTCCACCAAAGTCGGCGTGGCCTGGGGTGTCGATGATGTTGATCTTTGTATCTTTGTAGCGAATGGCAGTATTTTTAGAAAGAATCGTGATGCCACGCTCTCTTTCGATGTCGTTGCTATCCATTACACGCTCGCCAAGGTTTTGATGCTCGTTAAATGTTCCTGACTGTTTCAAAAGCTCATCAACCATTGTTGTTTTACCGTGGTCGACGTGTGCGATAACGGCTATATTTCGTATCTTTTCCAAATTTTTCTCCGTTTATTAGTTTGCTATTTTTCGTTTGTCAGTTTTAAAATAGGGGCAGATTATAGCCAAATTTTTATAAATTTTAAGCTGATATCAAGAAATTAATTTTTGGAATAGATTTTGCATGCTTGGCATTAAGTTTAAAAATTTGAAAGGTTTAAATGCAAGCTTATACAGCGAAAAATAACGTAGATTTGCTAGCTCCTACTGGAGGTAAAAAGCCCTCTGTTTCTAAAAAATCTCAAAACAACGGCGAATTTTTGTCGATGGTTTTAGATGCAGCTGCGAGCAAGGCAAATAGCGGCCAAAAAATCACTGAAAAAGATGTCAAAGAGATAGTAAAAACGGTTACCACTCAAAAAGAGACACTGCAAAAAGCACAAAGCGAAAGCGTGGCAAAAATTTCAACTGCACTTGAAGAAAATTTAGACGAAAATACAAAAAATGAGCTTTATGAAAATGCAAATTTCATGCAGCTTTTGCAAGTTTTAGAAATACTAAATGGCAATGAAAAAGTAAGTAAATTTCCAAATTTCAGCGACAAAATAGCAAATTTCTTAAGTGTGCCTGAAAACGTCGAAGAGCTTAGCAACGTTAAAAGCGTTAGCGATCTTATCGACCTTGCTAAGAAATTTGACCTTGGCCTTGAAAATATAGAAATTTCAAATGAAGACGTGCCAAAACTAAATGAGATGTTTAAAAATTTAGGCAAGAAAGAATTTTTCACACCGATAAAGACCGAAGAGAAGCCTTTTTACCTAAAAGAGCTAAAAAACGAGGTCGAGCAAACCATCATCAAAAACGAACCAAAAGAGGTCTTAAAGCTTGATACTTTGTTAAAAGAGGTAGTAGCAAATCCAACTAATGAAACTAAAAATTTAGTAAAAGAAGAGCCTAAAAAGCTAGATAGCGAGGTAAAGCTTGATGATGAGATAGTGGATGTTGAGCCAGACGAGCAGCCTAAAGTAAAGGTAAATTTACACGAGCAAAAGGCGCAAAAAGCTCCAACTCTCGAGTCGCTACTCTTCCCTGAAAGAGAACAACAGAAAAATGAGAATTTAGAGAGCAAAGAGACATTTAACAGCGATAATAAATCAGAACTAAATCAAATGGTAAAAGATATCGCTAGTAGCGCCAAACACCAGCTTCAAACAAAGGCTGAGATAAAAGAGACGCTTAGTAACTTCTCTTCTACACTAAAAGAGCAGGTTCAAAACTACAAAGCTCCAATCACTCGTTTTAACATCACGCTTAATCCACTAAATTTAGGCGAAGTTGAGATCACGATGGTAAATCGCGGCAATAACTTACATGTAAATTTTAACTCAACCACGGCTACGATGAATCTCTTTTTACAAAACCAGGCTGAGTTTAAAAACAGCCTTGTAAATATGGGATTTACCGAGCTTGAGATGAATTTCTCAGACCAAAACCAAAGACAAGATAAAAAAGAACAAGCAAAGAATAAATACAGCTCAAATCAAAGCGATGAGAGCGAAAACACTCAAGCGGAACAAAGCTTGCTTGAGCTAGTAATACCAAGATATATTTAGGAGAGATCATGGCTTCAGTTTCAGATATAACTACACAAACAACACAACAAAAAAATGCCGAGAAAAAGGCAAAAGCAAAGCAAGATGCAGCAGCTGGCACAGGAACTAACCCAAATGCGCAGCTAGATAAAGATGCATTTATGAAGCTACTTTTAACAGAGCTTCAGTATCAAGACCCAACAAGTCCTATGGATACTGAAAAGATGCTTACGCAAACTAGCCAACTGGCATCACTAGAGATGCAACAAAATACAAACTCAGCTATGAAAGAGCTTGTAAATCAATTAAAATCAAATGCAAATGCCTACGCCATATCAGCTCTTGGCAAAATGGTCTCAACTGGTTCAAACTCAGTTTTACTAACAGATGAGCAAAAAACTGTAAATTTTGCACTTTATTTTAAATCAGATCTTGCAAATGGTAAGCTCGAAATTAAAAATGCAAATGGAGAGGTCGTTCGTTCAATCGATATAAAAGATCTAAAGTCAGGAGTTCGCAGAATATCTTGGGATGGCAAAGATGATTCTGGAAAACAATTACCAAACGGCGCATATACAGTATCTGTTAATTACACTGGAAAAGATGGTAATTCATACAAGACTCAAGTAGGTAGCTATCCAGTTGAGGCAGTAAAATTTGTAGATGGCAAAGCCATGATAAAAATCGCAGGCGAATATGTCCCAATGGATAAAATATCTGAATTTTACGAAGGATAAAAGCCATGATGAGAGGTTTTTACAACGGAATTAGTGGCATTAAAACACAAAGCTTTGGCATGGATGTTTGGGCAAATAATATCTCAAATATCAACAACGTAGGTTTTAAAGCTTCAATCCCTGAGTTTAAAAATTTAATCAATCAACATATGGCTTCCGCTGGAAGTGGTCCAACTAACAATCAAGTAGGTCTTGGAGCTACAAAACAAACGACAGCTTTAAAGATGACAAATGGTAGTTTTCAAAATACTGATAATAACTTCGACCTAGCCATAGGCGGTAAAGGATTTTTTGGTGTCGTTGATAAAAATGGTAAAAACTACTACACAAGAACAGGTAGCTTTGATATAGATGGGGCTGGAAATTTAGTAGATAATAAAGGCAACTTGCTTCTTGGTACGTTAACAAGTTTTACTCCAGTCACTCCAAGTGCTAATGCTCTTAGAAAATATGGTCAAACAAAAGGTACCACGCAGGCATTTACAGCAAAAGAAGAGGATCTAAAACTAGGCGATACTGGCTCACAAAAAAGTATAAATTTACCTCATTTTTTATATATGCCAGCCAAGCAAACAAAAAATATAAATTTAAAAGGCAACCTAGACTCAAGCCTTATAACAGATAAGCGAACAACAGCCATTGATGCGGCAAATTTTAATTATACACTTGATAATACAAACAAAACTATCTCACTAAATGGGCAAATTCCGCTAAGTCAGACAAGATTTGGCGCAAAAGCAGGTGATAGCGTAGTGGTAAAAGTAAAAGACGGTGATGGTAAAATTAGTGAGTTTTCAACCACACTAGAGAGCGATGGTAGCTGGCATATAAATAATAAAAGCCTAAAATTTATGAATTTTGCTAGCTTAGATGTAAAAGCCGAAGTTACATCACTAGTTGAAGTAGCTAATAAAGAAAAACTAAGTTCAGAGATATATAACAGCGATGGTACGAAGAGCTTAGTAACTATAAATTTTACAAAGCAAATCCCTCAAGGTGGCAATCAAACTACCTGGAATGCTACAGCTACGATAACTGATGCTAATGGTGTTGTACAAAATACAGCTATGGGAACACTTACTTTTGATGGTAGCGGTAGACTTGTTACAAATACATTAACAAGCGTTGGAAACGTAGCTTTAAATTTTCTTGGCGATGGAGATGCGAATGTCTATAATGGCATAACAAGCTCGGCCAATTCAAAAAAAGACTTTGTCATAAAAGCAGATGGCTATGCCGAGGGAAATCTCACAAAATATAGCGTAGATGACCGTGGTAATATCATGGCAAATTTTGACAATTCTCGCTCATTTATAGTTGCAAAAATAGCTCTATATCACTTCCAAAATGAACAGGGCGTATCAAAAGTGGGTGATAATCTCTATGAGGCAACTCCAAATTCAGGTGAAGCATTTTTTTATAAAAATAAAGCTGGTGAGACCATTTATGGCTCACAAATTCTTGCAAATAAACTTGAAATGAGTAACGTCGATCTTGGTCAAGCGCTAAGTGAGGTTATAGTCACGCAAAAGGCTTATGAGGCTAGTGCAAAAAGTATCACAACAAGTGATGAGATGATCCAGACTGCTATTCAGATGAAGAAATAATTTTTATGCTAGTTGATGATTAAAAATTTAAAATGAATGATAATTTTAAGAATAGAGTTTAACTTCGTTTATTAAAAACTCATAAACTCTTTGCTGGACTAAAATTTCTTCCTCACAGCCACTCATCAAGCGACGAAGGTGAGAAAAATCTATCTTTTTGGCGTATCTTTTGTGATCTTTCAGGTCTTTATCAATGCTTAAAAGTAGTGCATCAAGCGTTATCCTATCGTTTCTTTTAACTCTTGCTACATACTCTTTAACAGTTTGGATCAAAAAGTCTTTTCTGGTTTGGTCATTTTCATAAATTTCATTTGTAATGTCATTTAAAACAAAAAAATCATCTTCGTCTGGGTCAAATTTAGCAGAGATCATAGCGGCAAAAATTTTTGCACGAAACTCTAAAGATTTGTGATGATAGATAAAAAAATCTCTAAAAGCTGATAAAAAACGAAGTTTAAACTTTCCAGACATTACTCTACTTTTTATGAAATTTGGGCTGATTATATACTTTTAAAGCTAAATTTTTAAAAATGTAACTATAAAACAAAATTTAAGTATAGTTTTTGTATGATTGCGAAGCTCCTTCTTAGACCTGTGCAATGCTTTTTATGAGCACCGCTTCAGGGTGGGAACACAGCAGAGCACTTGTATTAAGTGTGTGCCGCAGTTATCTGAGAGGGGGTCTTTCTAAACCAAAATGCTCATTAAAATCATCACAAATTTCTAAAAAATCCACTCCATCGATCTTAGGTTTTTCGCTAAAAAATTTATACATATTATTAAAGCCGTCAGTTAACTCTTTTGATTTGACGCCGTAGCTTATAGAAATTCCAGCTTCAATGTAGGCTGAGAGCTTGTCGCAGTATTTTAGTGCTTTGCCATCGATTGGGTTAAATTTATCCTCATTTACGTTTTCCATAGTCCCTTCGTGGCATATGATTTTACGCTCGTAAGTTCTATTTTCAAACTCATCTTTTATAAATTTTTCACCATCTTTTCTGATGCCAAGGATGTAGCTAAACTCATCTTTGATCTTTTCAGGCACAAATGGCAAAATCCTCTCATCAATAAGCCTCATTTCATACTCACTGATTATCTCATTTAGCCCTTTTACACCGTATTTTACAGGGCTTATGATGTCCCTTGTAAGACTCTCTGGTAGGTCGTGAAATAGCGCACAAAAGAAGTTATTTTCTAGCCGTTTTTTGCAAGCTTTTGCTTTTAGCGAGTAAAAATAGCTAAGTATCGCAACAACTAGCATATGCCCTAAGACCGCAGTTTCAGGGATGCGAGGCGTTTGTGCCCAGCGCTTTTGAAACCTTAGCCTGCCACTTAGATCTACAAGGCGGGCTAATTTTTGATTCATAGCGATCTTTCTAACGCCAATTAACTCGTAATAATCCTCCATCTCCTCCTCGACCTTGGCTTTAAGCTCTTCTATATCGCTTAAAAACTGGCTCGTTTGATAGACGATAGAAAATTCCCACCTAGTGGCAAGATAGCTAGCTGCTTTTAGGATAAGGCGTTCTTTTTCATGCTTTTTATCACTTTTAAAATAACTTTTAAATCTCTCTAAAAACTCGCCATCTTCAATATCTGAAATAAGGCTATCAAGATTACTTAAAACCCAGCTATTTATCTGCTCTTTTTTTGTCTTTTGGATATGGTGAAAGACGTCTGGACGTATGTCAGTGACCACGACCCTACTTAAAAACTCAAAAATTCCAGCCTCAATGATATAGTTCATATCGGCGTCTTGCTCTTGTTTTGCTATGAAATAAGCGATGATAAATTTATGAGCCTGCTTATCAAGCTCGACTAAATTTGTCATCTTTGGATAGTCGTTCCAACGTGATATAGATGCTGCTTTAAAGATATGTTCTATAAGCTTAGCACTTATCATTATTTATCCTTTTTGACTACTTTTGGCTTCTTATCATCGGCATAGCTTATCTTTCTAAAGCCCTCTTTGTTTGAGCTTCTTCTTGGTTTGTCATCTTTTTTAAATTTATCATCTCTGCTGCCCCTGCTGCTGCCACGATCGCTTGTACTTCGTCTCTCGCGTGGCTTGTCGCTAAAGCTTCTTTCTCTACTTCTTGGAGTAAATTCTTTCTCTTCAGCTGGCTTTTTTACGACTAGATCAGAGCTGATCTCGATAACCGTATGGACATTTCCACGTGGGTTAAAGTCACCAACTATCTTCATAAATTTAGGCTCAAGTTTTTTTTCTAAAACAGAGTAAATTTCATTTATACTATCTTCGTGGCTGATGTTGCGGTTCATAAAGCTATTTATATAAAGCTTTATCGCTTTTAGCTCGACTACAAGCTTGTTTGGTATGTACTCAAGATATATCGTAGCAAAATCAGGATAACCAGAGCGAGGGCAAAGGCAGCAAAACTCAGGCAGTGTGATCTTTATGACATAGTCCCTTGTTTGCTTATTTTCCCAGACCTCAAGGTCACTCTCTACGTCAAATTCTTTCAAAATTTTTTCGCCATATTTCATATCTAGCTCTTCGCTCATCTTTTATCCTTTTTCTTTTAAATATCCAAGTGTTTAACGTCTTTTGCGTGGTCTTGGATGTAGTTTCTTCTTGGCTCGACCTCATCGCCCATAAAGAGATTAAACGTATCAGAAGCGCTTATAGCGTCGTTTATATCTATCTTTAAAAGTCTTCTGTTCTCAGGGTTCATCGTAGTTTCCCAAAGTTGCTCAGGGTTCATCTCACCAAGACCTTTGTAGCGCTGAATATATGCACCTTTTTTCGCATTTTTCTCTACTTCATCAAGCACGTCTATAACGTCACTATGTAAGTCTAGGCCGCGCTCTTTTATCTTTTGGCTGATGTAAAGCGCCTCTTCATAGAGTGGATTTGTGAATAAATTTTCATTTACCACAAGCTCTTCTAGGCCACTTTCAGTTTGGACATAAATTCTAACCTCATCATCGCTAACGTAGTGGTTTAAGATGTTGTGACCCTCAGCTTTTAAGAAGTCTCTTAAAATTTCAAAAATTTCATTGTAGCTTTTTGAGACGATGTCTGGATTTTCTATCATATAGCGGATCGCTGAAAGGACGTTAAAGCGTTTTTCAAGCTCTTTTAAGACGCTTCTATAAGCTGCAACGATCTTTAAAAAATCAATCAAATCCGCACTGCCAATGCCCTCTATATCAACGCCCTCGATGCCAGTTTCGATAAGAAATTCGTTTAATGCCTTTTCATCTTTTAGATAAATTTCTTTCTTACCTTTTTTATAGCGGTAAAGTGGCGGCTGAGCTAGATAGATGTGGCCATTTTCAACAACTTTATTTAAAAATCTAAAGAAAAATGTTAAAAGTAGCGTCTGGATGTGACTACCATCGACGTCGGCGTCGGTCATGATGATGATCTTATGATATCTAAGCTTCTCAGCGTCGAATTCATCTCCGATACCGCAGCCTAGCGCTGTTATCATATTTTTTATCTCATCAGACTTTAAAATTTTATCTAGTCTTGCCTTTTCAACGTTTAGAATTTTACCCTTAAGCGGCAATATCGCTTGAAAAACTCTATCACGTCCTTGCTTTGCAGAACCGCCCGCAGAGTCGCCCTCCACTAGGTATAGCTCGCTAATTACTGGGTCTTTACTCTGACAATCAGCTAGCTTACCAGGGAGTGTGCCTACGCTCATGCTCTCTTTTTTACGAGTTAGATCCCTTGCTTTTTTAGCAGCTTCGCGACCACGAGCTGCCATTAGGGCTTTTTCCATTATCGCTCTTGCTTCGATAGGATTTTCTTCAAAATACTTTGTAAGCACGTCAAAAACCATCTTTTGAACGATCGGTTTTACGTAGCTTGATCCTAGTTTACCCTTTGTTTGTCCCTCAAACTGCGGCTCTGGCACTTTTACACTAACAACTGCGATAAGTCCCTCGCGGATATCTTCGCCAGTTATCTTTGTATCTTTTTCACGTGCAGCAGCATTTGCTTGAACGTAGTTTGTGATAACTCTTGTAAGGCCTGCTCTAAATCCAGCCTCATGCGTACCACCATCTGGAGTTTTGATGTTATTTACAAAGCTTAGTAAATTTTCACTATAAGTGTCGTTGTAAAGTAGTGCAAAATCAACAAGCACGTCATCTTCGCCGCCACTAAATGATACTGCTTTACTGACAGCATTTGCCTTGTTCATATCAGTTACAAAGCTCTCTAACCCACCCTCAAAATGAAAGCTCTCGCTTCTGCCATTTCTTTGATCTTTGAAATTTATAGTTATCTTTGGGTTTAGATAAGCTAGCTCGCGAAATCTCTTTACTAAAATTTCATCGTCAAATTCAGTCACTTCAAATATGCTATCATCTGGCCAAAACTCGACTTGTGTGCCTGTGCGGTTTGTAGTTTTTATCACTTCAAGATCGCTTTGTGGGATGCCTTTTGCAAATTCTTGTCTGTGAAGCTTACCATCACGTTTGATATTTACGACCAGCTTTTTAGAAAGAGCATTTACAACAGATACACCAACACCGTGAAGACCGCCTGAGACCTTATAAGTATCCTTGTCAAATTTACCACCAGCGTGAAGTACAGTTAGAACAACAGTCGCAGCTGAAATTTTCTCAGTTGGGTGCATATCCACTGGGATACCACGGCCATTATCGCTGATGATCGCTGAGCCCTCACGTGTAAGCTCAACATCTATCGTATCACAGTATCCTGCCATCGCCTCGTCGATAGAGTTATCAACGACTTCGTAGATCATATGGTGAAGACCGCTTATGTTAGTATCGCCTATATACATGCCTGGGCGCTTTCTAACCGCCTCAAGACCTTTTAGTACTTTAATATTTTCTGCGCCATAATTATTTTCCATAATCTTGCCTTATCTTATAAATTTATCGGCATTATTACTGTTGTTAATTCTTTTGAATTTACAACAAATGCTAGTGAGCTTTCATTAAATCCAAGCTCAAAATTTTCATCCTCTATGCTACTTAAAAAGTCAAGTAGATATCTATTTTTTATACCTATGAAAAATTCATCTCCAAGCTCTAAGCCAGTTTGATAATCAATCATAGTTTTTGCTTCAGAGTTATCTTCTATAACACTTTCAAATGTTATATTGTCTTTTGAAAAAGTTATTTTCATTGTATCACTTAGCATTGAGATAGTTTTTATACCCTCTATCATCTTATCTCTACTTAGCTGAAGTCTTTTTCTGACCTCTTTTGGTATGACACGCTCATAGTCTGGAAATTTACCATTTATAAGTTTTGTGAAAAACTCAAAATTTTGGCTTTGAGCGATTAATATATTTTCATCATAGTAAATTTCTATCTTGTCAAAAAATAGTTTTTGTATTTCATTGATAGCTTTTTTAGGGATTATAAGTGAAAATTCTTTTTCAGTTGGTGTTTGAAATTTAAATACACTAAGTCTTCTAGTATCAGTACCAACGATGTTTATAAAGTCTTGTTTAATATCAAGGAAAGCACCATTTAGTTCAAATTTTGGGTTATTACTATCAATACTTGGTAAAATTTTCTTTAAACTTCTTCCTAACATAACAGCATCGACATCAAATTTTGATTTACCCTCAATTGTTGGAAATTCTGGAAAATCTTCAAATTTATACATTGGAAGTTTATATTTTGAGTTTTTTTGTTTTATATAAAGATAGTTATTTACAGTTTCTAACATCACTTCTTCGTCTTTTAGACTTTTTATAATGTCAAGTAGTTTTTTACCATTTGCAGTTGCATAACCTTCATCAACGATTTTTACA
Organism: Campylobacter concisus; assembly: GCF_003049735.1. NCBI lineage: Bacteria > Pseudomonadati > Campylobacterota > Epsilonproteobacteria > Campylobacterales > Campylobacteraceae > Campylobacter > Campylobacter concisus. The sequence goes on from NZ_PIRM01000004.1 coordinate 40,146, forward strand.
TTACTTAGTTTATATGCTAGACCTATTTCATGATCAGTTGCTTTTATATTTAAAACACCATCTTTTGCTGAGATATAAATGTGAGAAGTTATAGCACTAAGATCTCTTTTTTCAAGATATGGATTTGTATTTGTTACTATGCTTTCAAGCATATTTTTGTTTATTAAAACCTTCATTAAAAACTTCCTTCTATTTTTAAATTTAATTTTTTTGTTTTAGTAGGTGATGTTAAAAAGTGAAAAGTGCTTTTAAACACCGAAATACAGCTATTTGAAATGTGAAAAATTATATTTTCTTTTTCACATTTATTCACAAATTTCATATTGTATTTTATCCTTTTGTCAAAATTTTGTTTTTTAATTCAGTAACTTTTAGACTAAAAATTTCATTAGTTTGTATTAGCTCATTTATCTTTTTAATATTATGACTAACAGCACTGTGATCTTTCATACCAAAATAGTTTGCAATTTGTGGCATTGAGTTTGTTGTAAGCATCTTTGCAAGATATATGATGATTCGTCTTGCTTCTACGATATTTGTAACTCTTGATTTGCTTTTTATATCACTTTGTTTGATGTTTAGCTCTTTACTAACTATTTCAACGATAGTATCGAAATTTATATTTTCACGTTTTTCTTTGATCAGATCTTTTAATATACTTTTTGCAAGATCGAGTGTGATCTCTTCTTTCATAAGAGTTTTAAATACGTTTAAATTTATGATAGCTCCCTCGATCTCACGGATATTATCCCCCATGTTTGTAGCTATGTAGTTTATAACCTCTTTATTTAGATCGATTTTATCAAACTCGCATTTTTTGATGATGATGGCTATCTTTGTATCAAGTTCAGGTGGCGTAATATCAGCCATAAAAGCCTTATCAAATCTTGAAATCATCCTATCCTCAAAGCCTTTTAGTGTCTTTGGAGGTCGATCTGAAGTCATAACTATTTGACCATTTTTTGCTAAAAGCTCATTATATGTGTTGAAAAATTCCTCTTGGATTTTATCAGTTTTACCAAGAAACTGCACATCGTCTATTAGTAAAACATCGCAGTTTCTATATTTTTCACGAAATTTTGGCATTGAGTGGTTATTTATGTGACTGGTAAAATCTATCATAAATTGTTCGCTAGTTACACAAATAACGGTTTTTCCTTTATTTAGGCAGTGATTTCCGACTGACTGGAGTAAGTGAGTCTTGCCAAGTCCCGTCGTGCCATATATAAAAAGTGGATTATAAAGTACGCCAGGTTTTTCAGCGGCTGCTTTTGCACTTAAAAATGCGTATTGATTTGAAGCACCACAGACAAAATTTTCAAATGTGTAGCTTGGATTTAAAATGCTACTTTGTGTTTTTATCTGCTTAACATTTATTTGATTTTGTTTTGATATCTTGCTACTTTTAGTAGATGAAATTTCTATATTTGGTTTTATGCCTGTTCTAACTTCATATAGATGAGCGATTTTATCAGCATATCTTGTATTTATAAATTTAGCCATCAACTCATTTGGTGCAGTAAATACGATAATATGATCGTCTGAAGCCTTTTCGTTAAATTTTAATTGCTTGATATAACTTTGGTATTCTTCAGGTGAAATTTGTGTTGAAAGATTTTCTAAAATTTCGTCTGCTATCAAATTTTTATGCCTTAAATTTCGAGAATTTTTATAGTGATACTATCTTAATTTTAATAAAACCTTTGTTAAACTCCGACAAACTTTTTCACATCGTGAAAAAGTCGTGAAAAAGTATTGAAAAGATAGTGATGAAAATTTTAGGAATCGACCCAGGTACGAAGAATTGTGGTTATGCAATACTTGAAAAAAATAAATTGAAAACTATTCTTCTTGAAGCAGGACTCATAAAAATAAAACCAAACACACTTCAATATCAGATTACCGAGCTTTGCGAGGGGCTTGATCTCATCTTTAAAAACCATAAATTTGACGAGGTCGCGATTGAAGATATATTTTTCGCTTACAACCCAAAAACGGTTTTAAAACTCGCTCAGTTTCGCGGAGCACTTAGCCTTAAAATTTTACAGCTTCATGGTGATTTTGCTGAATACACACCACTTCAGGTGAAAAAAACTGTCACTGGCAAGGCTAAAGCTGACAAAGAGCAAGTGGCATTTATGGTGAAGAAAATTTTAGGTATAAATAAAGAGATAAAACCGCTTGATATCACCGATGCAATCGCAATCGCGCTAACTCACGCAAATAATTTAAGAATAAGCTAAATTTTGATAGGAAAAAGATGGCAACATTAAAAGCTTTACTAATTGGTGAGGTAAAAAATTATGGCTCACAAAGTGCTACTGATAAGCTAAATTTACCATGGAGTTCAGCTATATTTAAAGTAGCTCAAAATGGCGAAATTTTCGCAAATGAACTTGGCTTTGTGGGTGATAGTGTCGCTGATACAAAGCACCATGGCGGCCTTGAAAAGGCAGTTTTTGCAAATTCATTTGCAAATTACGCCGATTGGGAGAGTTTTTTAGGATTGAAAAATATGGCTTATGGTGCGATGGGAGAGAATTTATGTGTTGATGGGCTTGATGAGAGCTGCGTTTATGTGGGCGATATCCATAAGATTAGCTCGCTTGTGCTTCAAGTATCGCAGCCTAGAAAGCCATGCTTTAAGCTCTCAAAAAGATGGGGCAATGAAAATATGGCTACTCACATCTTTGAAACTGGCCTTACTGGCTGGTATTACCGCGTCATAACACCAGGATCGTGCAAAGTGGGCGACGTGATAGAAGTTATAGAAAAAGATCCAGTTCATATGAGCATTTTAGAAGTAAATAGACTTTTTTACGCTCCAAATAAAAATTTAAATTTACTAGAGAAATTTAACTCTCTTACTACTCTTCCAAAAAGTTGGTATAGTGACATGGAAAGACGTATTCAAGGTATTTATAGCACAGAATATATGAGAAATTTATAATAGTAAGTAAAATTTTTATTATTTTAATACCCACAAACATTCAGATATTACAAGGCTTATGTGAAATTTTGCATGAGCCTTTAAATTTTAAACATTTTTTACGCTAGAATTACCAAAAATTTAAAGGAGAAGATATGCCATTACTTGATAGTTTTTGTGTAGATCATGTGAAGATGAAAGCCCCAGGAGTAAGACTAGCAAAAAGTATGAAGACCCCAAAAGGCGATGATATCAGCGTTTTTGACTTGAGATTTTGCAAGCCAAATGAAGAAATTTTACCAGAGAAAGGTACTCACACTTTAGAACATTTATTTGCTGGCTTTATGAGAAACCATCTAAACGGCAACGGCGTAGAGATCATCGACATCTCGCCGATGGGCTGTAGAACTGGCTTTTATATGAGTGTGATCGGCACACCTAGCGAAGAAGCTGTAAAAAAGGCATGGCTTGCCTCTATGAAAGATATCTTAGAAGTCAAAGATCAAGATAAAATCCCAGAGCTAAATAAATTTCAATGCGGTACTTACAAGATGCACTCACTTGATGAAGCACACGCCATAGCAAAGAAAATTCTTGATCTTGGCTTAGTCATCATAAATAACGATGAGATCAAGCTTGATGTTGATGCTATGGGACTAAAAAAGCACTGATTTGAAGCCAGCTAAACAAGAAAATCAAGCCTATCTAAAAGAGCAAATTTTAACCTATCTTGGCAATAAACGCTCTCTTTTAGGCTTTATAGATCTAGGCGTAAAATACGCAAAAGACGAGCTTAAAAAAGAAAAGCTTAGCTGCTGCGACCTCTTTAGTGGAAGTGGTGTGGTGGCTAGGTTTTTAAAGCAAAATAGTGAATTTCTAGTCGCAAACGACTTAGAGCTTTACAGCTTCATCACAAACTCATGCTACCTGCAAAACGCCACAAATGAACTAAAAAATGAGATAAATTTCTGGCAAAAAAGACTTGAAAAAGAGATAGAAGATAATCTTTCTGAAGGCTTTATAACAAAACTTTACGCTCCAAAAGATGATGAAAATATCGCTTTTGGTGAGCGGGTCTTTTACACAAGAAAAAATGCTATCTTCATCGACACTGCAAGAAGGCTCATAGATGAGCTAATGCCGGCTGAGATGAGAAAATTTTTCATAGCCCCACTTCTTTATAATGCAAGTGTACATGCAAATACAAGTGGAATTTTTAAAGGTTTTCATAAAAATAAAGATGGTATCGGTCAGTTTGGTGGCAGGGGGCAAAATGCCATCTCAAGGATCACTTCTGATATAAATTTGACTAAGCCAATTTTTTCAAATTTTAGTGTGCCATTTGAGGTCTATCAAAAGGATGCAAATTTGCTGGCAAAAGAGCTTAGTAGTCTTGATCTAGTCTATCTTGATCCGCCCTATAACCAGCACCCATACGGCTCAAACTACTTCATGCTAAATCTCATCGCAAGCTACGAGGAACCAAGTAAAATTTCAAAAGTTTCAGGCATCGCAAAGGACTGGAACAGATCAGTTTTTAATAAAAAATCATCAGCAAGCGAGACATTTTTCGAGTTGATAGAAAATTTAAAGGCAAAATTTGTACTCATTTCGTTTAACTCAGAGGGCTTTATCAATCAAGATGAATTTGATAAAAATTTAAAGCAGATGGGCAAGGTTCATCTGCTTCGTCAAAAATACAATGCCTACCGTGGCAGCAGAAATTTAAAAGCTAGAAACATCCATGTAGACGAGCTTCTCTACGTTTTACAAAAGTAAATTTAAGGCTTTAAGCCTCATTCTCAGGCAGGCACTTCTCAAAGATAAATTTATGCTCTTTGGGCAGGGCGTCGTAGATAGCATTTACTAAATTTCTTATCTCCCAAAGGGCTGATTTTGAGCTACGAAGTGAGATGAAATTTTGTAAGCTTCTAGCATTTATGCTCCATGTAAGCTCAGTTTTATAGCACTCTGGTAAGCAGTATTTAACTATATCAAGGCTTTTTGTAGTTGAGGCTAAAATTTCACGCAAATTTTCAAGTGCTTTTATACTTGCGTTATCGACTAGTTCGTCATTTGTTAGTACGATAAATTTTGCCGCACGCTCAAACTGCCCTACTTCAAATTTCTCCTCTTTTTTTAGCTCTTTTAGTGTGTAGCGAGTTGATTTGACGCTTAGACTTGCCAAGCGGTGACGAGCTAGCTCTTGAAGTAGCGCACGAGAGATACCTTGGATGTAGAAGTTATAGTATAGGTGCTCTAGCGTTGAAGCGTGTTTAAATTTATTGCCTACTCTATCTATTAGCTCAACATCTTTTTCGCCACCGTTATCGCCTTTATCAAAGCTTTGCCAGCATGTGCGGATCGCGTGAGAGCAGATATTTAGTGGAGTGTGATTTAGTAGTGTTACTTGCATTTTTTCTCTTTTGTAAAATTTTTTAACATTTTACAAAAAGAAGGCTGATTTTATTTGTAAATTTAAAGCATAAATTTCAAAGGGAGACAAACGCTCCCTTTTGTAAAAGTCTTAGTTATTATTGTTTTAATTGAAGAAGTGTATTTAACATCTCATCACTTGTTGTAATCGTTTTTGAGTTTGCTTGGAAACCTCTTTGAATAACGATAAGATCTGTTAGCGCACGGCTTAGATCGACGTTACTAGCTTCAAGTTTTGAAGCTGCGATCGTTCCCTTATCGCCTGTACCAGCTGCACCGATGACTGCTTCACCTGAGTTTGCGGTTTGTGAAAAGACATTTCCGCCCTCGCTTTGAAGACCTTCGTTATTTGTAAAGGTAGCAAGTGCTACTTTAGCTAGGCCAAAGCTTTGACCATTTGAAAATGAGCCTATTATCGTTCCAGTCTCATCTATTTTTATGCCGTTTAATGTGCCACCTGTGTAGCCATCTTGTGAGATTGACTCGGTTGATGAGTCTTTATCAAAGCTTGTTAAGCCGTTAAAGTCAGTTCCAAGACCAAAATTTAGACTAATGTTTTGGCCACTTTGTGAGCCGTTGTTAGCTGAAAATGTTATCGTTGCTGGGTGGAAACTTGCAAGTGAGCCATTTGCGTTAAATCTAGCTGTTCCAGTTATAACGTTATCTGGGCCTTCACCTGTATAGTTTATCTTAGCTGGCTCTGGCACTTGTATAACCATGCTCCACTCAGTTCCGCCATCTGTTGTAGTACCTGTCTTTGTCCATTTGATACTAACTGTGTGTTTTGAGCCAAGTGAGTCAAAAATTTCTGCCGTTGAGCCGTGGCTTGACATCATCATCTTTCCACTTGCTCTTAAAGCTTGGCCAGGGCTTAGTGCACCATCAAGTGCTTTCATAATAGTTGTAAGCCTAACGTTTTCATTTATAGCTGAATTATTTGTACCTTGAGCTGGCTTTGTAAGACCAGTTGTTGTCATGTAAAGTGCATGATCAGCTACTTCATTTGATGGATTTTCTAGTTGAAATTGACCTAGTTTATTTACAGTGATCTTTACACCATCGTTTGTATCATCGCCTGCAAGTGCTTGAAGTGCTGTGATACCAGCTGCGTGTTTTTGATCTGGAGTACCAGCTGCAGCGGCATATGCTGTATTATAAGCTGTTTGATATGCAGTGTTAGTTATGGCTGCTCCACCAGTTCCAGGTGCTATTCTATGTGCTGCGGTTGCTAGTTTTGCAGCATCTAGTGCATCTGAGTTTGCGTTTATTTGGCCGTCGCCGTTATAGTCAACGTGGTTTCTAGCATCTTCTTGCATAGCAGCGCGAAGATCTTCTGTTGTTGTTATTTGTCTTGCGATTTTATCGTTATTTGGGTGAACAGCTGTTGTTTGTGAGCTTGTATAGACATATTGATAAGCTGTGATGATATCTTTATCAGCTAAACCAGTAACCGTATTTCCACCATTTACTTTTAGATGGATATTTTTTGTTTCTTCAGTAGTGCCTGAGTTATTTCTATTTATAAGCGTTAGTTTATTACCTTCTGAAATTTCAGCTCTAACGCCAGTTTTATTGTATTGAGCGTTAATAGCAGCTGCAACATCACTGATGCTTGTTATTGTGTTAGCTTGAGATTTGATGTTTGTGCCATTGATCGTGATATCAAGTGTTGCTGCTGGGTTTATCTGTCCGATACTTTGTGGCAATCCACTTCCTACTGTAAATTTTTCGGTTTTAGCATTTGCATAGCTCACCCAGATACCTTGTCCATCTCTTAAAGCAAGGCCATTTCCAAGCTCGTCAAATGTAACGCCAAGATCGACGCCACGCTCTGTTAAGCTTTGCTCTTTTCTTGAGTTTGTATAAAACTGATCATTATTTACATCATTTTCGTTATGGACTTCGTTTGGATCTAAAATTCCGTCATTGTTATAGTCACGTCCACCAGCAACAGAGTCTAGTGAATAAATAGGCGTACTTCTTTGTCCTATGGTGTTGCCTGAGTCAAGGTTGCCTTTTATCTTTACTTCTGTTGTCGCTCTTGCTGGAGTGGTAAGACCCTCTTTTATCACAATATTTTTTATCGGTCCAGTTGAGTCGATAGTGCCAGTCTCTTCATCTCTTGTCCAGCCTTGAACGATATAGCCACTATTGTTTACAAAATTTCCAGCTTTATCACGGACAAAGTCACCATTTCTTGTATAGTATCTTGTAGTTCCACCATCTGGAGATACGACGAAGAAACCATTTCCTTGAAGTGCAAGGTCTGTTTGCTTATCAGTAGATGTTAGTGTGCCTTGTGAGAAAATTCTCGTAGTTGAGTTTATAGTCGTTCCTAGACCTATTTGCATAGCATTTTGACCGCCTAGCTGACCTTGTGGAGCTGTAGCGACTCTTGGAGTTTGGCTTAGTATATCAGCAAAATTTGCACGGTTGTATTTATAACCATAAGTATTAACGTTTGCGATATTGTTGCCTTCTACGTCCATGGCTATCTGGTGGGCTTGTAGGCCTGAAACACCAGACCAAAGTGATCTCATCATTGACTTATCCTTTTTGCATTTTAAATTTTTATATTTTTTTAAAAGCAAAAGATGTTCCAAAATTTATATTGATAAAAAGTAGAAGAAATAAAAAGAATTTTGGCGTAATTAACGCCAAAATTTATCCAAGTATCATTGCACCTACGATGCCACCGATGATAAGTGGGATATTGAAAAATACAAATGTAGGCACACAAGTATCATATATGTGATTGTGCTCATTATCAGCATTTAGACCGCTTGTCGGTCCAAGTGTGCTATCGCTTGCTGGGCTTCCAGCATCTCCTAGAGCTGCAGCTATGCCAACTAACAAGATGATGGCTGGTACGCCAAAACCAAGGCTAACGCATAGTGGAACATAGATAGAAGCTAAGATAGGAATCGTACCAAAGCTAGTGCCTATGCCCATTGTTACAAGTAAACCAATAAGAAGCATCAAAAATGCTCCGCCTATCTTGCCGCCAGATACCAAGCTAGCGTATTTTACAAGCTCATCGATACCGCCACTCTCTCTTAAGATAGTGCCATAACCTGCAGCAACAAGCATGATAAAAGCGATAAATCCCATCATAGCAAGGCCGTTATCCATGATCTTATCTACTTTTTTGTATTCGATGCCGCCAAAAACGACCATAACCAAAAGTCCAAGTAGTGCGCCAAGAGGTAGCAGCTCAGTATAAATTTGCACACCAAAAGCCACAACTGCACCAGCTAAAACCGCCCACTCTTTTTTAGTCATCTCAAGGCTTTTTGCGCGCTCGATCTCATCAAGCTCTTCTTTTTCAAATTTTGAAGTTTTATAAACTCTTTTTTTACCGTAAAAAAGTATGGCAAGGATAAGTCCAATAAGCATCGAAGCGCCGCCTATCCACATAACAGAAGATATATCAGAAATAGATGTGGTTATGCCGTTATTTGCTAGCTCTTTTTTTAAGATATTGTGAAAAAGCAGACCAAAGCCAACGCTAAGGCTTACATAAGGTGCTTGAAGACCAAACGTCAAAGCACAAGCTACGGCACGTCTATCTATCCCCATTTTGTTCATAATAGCAAGAAGTGGCGGGATCAAAATAGGTATAAAAGCTATGTGAACTGGGATTAAATTTTGAGATAAGCACGCTATAAATGCAATAGTTAGTATAAAAATCACTTTATTTGAGCTAAGGAATTTACTCAAAGCATTTATCAAGATAGCAGTTAAATTTGTATTTGCGATGGCAGCTGCTAGAGCACCAAGTAAAATATAACTAAGTGATGTCTCAAGATTGCCTTGCATACCGCTTATGAGGCTTTGTGTAGTCTCTTTTAGGGCTGTAAAGAGGCTATCGATCCCACCTGCAATGCCACTTTCAAATCCACTAAATCCATGCTTATACATTACTCCCGCAACAAGAGCAGAGATAAGGATAGAAAGCAAAATGTTAAAACGCAATAGACAAAGTATCGTCATTACCAAAATGCTAAAAACAACAGGGTTAAATATAAGCATGAGCGTCCTTTTTGTGAGTGTTGAGAGATTATACAAATGTGTGGCTTATTAAATTTTAAAAAGAGTGGCTTAAGTGGGCTTGTGTTAAGATTTTGAGTAAATTTTAAAAGGAAAAAACGATGGATTTAGAGAAAATTTATAAAGAGGCTGGGGCATATTTAGAGGGGCATTTTTTACTAAGCAGTGGCAATCACTCGCAGTTTTATCTTCAAAGTGCAAAGGTGCTTGAAGACCCAGCTTTGGCTGGAAAGCTAGCTGATGAGCTTGGCCGTGTGATAGAGAAATTTGGCATTAAATTTGATAGCGTTTGCTCGCCCGCACTTGGAGGAATTTTAGCTGGCTATGAGCTAGCTCGCGCGGCAAATAAGCGTTTTATATTTACAGAGCGAGTTGAAAAGGTAATGAGTCTTAGGCGCGGTTTTGAGGTGAAAAAAGGCGAGAAATTTATCGTTTGTGAAGATATCATCACGACTGGCGGCTCGGCACTTGAAGCAGCGCACGTAATAGAGAGCCTTGGCGGCGAGGTAGTTGGCTTTGCAGCGCTTGCAAACCGTGGCTTTTGTAAGGTTACAAATTTAGACAATGAAGCTAAGCCAAATGCTAAACTGCCAAGCGATAAGCCATTTTTTGCTTTAGGAAATTTTGAGTTTGAAATTTATGAGCCTGAGCATTGCCCACTTTGTAAAAATGGAAGCAAAGCGATCAAGCCTGGAAGCAGAGGCAACTAAAATTTATACTATAAATATAGCTATCTTTCTTTTTTAAAATTGATCGATAGCTAAAATTTTTAGAAAAATCCAAAATAGTACTTATAGAAAAATTTTAATCAAGACTTCAAATCACTTCAACAAAAATTTATAGTTTAATTTTTAAAAGTAATCTGTCTTTTATATTGGTATGAATTATTTTTTATATAATCTTATTTTTTAAGCTACCAAGTGATAATATCTGCTCAAAAAGCGAGATGAAGCTATGCAAGAATATGATATTTTAGACGTTTTATCAAACAAAAAGGTCCTTTGCCTTGAAGATGAAGAGGCGATTTTAAAAAATATTTGTGCTTCTTTGGAACTATTTTTTGCCGAAGTAAATGGCGTAACAGATGGCTATGATGCACTTGAGCTAGCGATGAGCGATGCTTATGATGTTTTGGTGCTTGATATAAGCGTGCCAAATATCGATGGTCTAGAGATCGCTAAAAAAGTAAGAACCATAAATCAAAAAATTCCTATCGTGATCTTATCAAGCCACGTCGAGCAAGAGTATTTGTGGAGAGCAGTTGAGCTAAAGATCACAAGGTATCTTGTAAAGCCATATGATAAAAAGTCATTTATAAAAGCCCTAGAAGACGTTGCTTTAGAGCTTGTTGGACACAAGCCGACTCTTAGGCTAAATGATGAATTAGAATACGATTTTGGCAAAAAAGTACTTTATATAAATGGTGAAATTTCTCATCTAAGTAAGAGTGAAAGTAGACTTTTAGAGTATTTTTTAAACAACAAAAATCAAACTATAACTTATGAACAAATTTTTGATTATATTTGGGAGTATGAGCAGCCAAGCAAAGAGGCGATAAAGACGATCGTAAAAGAGCTTAGAAGGAAGCTTGGCAAAGATGTGATTAAAAATTTATACGGTGTAGGTTATCTTTGTGAAATATAAATTTCAGCTAATCGTTAGTGTTTTTATCTTTGTTTATCTCTTAATATCCGCACTTGTTTTAAATTTTTATAATAATCTTGCAATGAAAGATGCTAAAAGAGAGGCGTACTATGTCCTTGAGAGTATAAATTCTGTAAGAGAATATATAGCAGGCGTTCAGCGTCCGCTAATAGAGCAGCTAAAGCATGATGGCATTATAAAAGAGGATTTTTTTGACGAGAGATTGCTTTCATCTTCATATATAAGCCGTGAAATTTATAATATCCAAAAGAAAAAATACAATCTTGACTTTGACTATAAACTAGTCGCAATAGCACCTTTAAATAAAGCCCATGAGCCAAACGAATTTGAAGCGCAGGTATTAAGAGGCTTTAAAGAGAATCAATTTACCGAATTTTCAAGGATTATAAAAGATGAAAATGGCTCGCAGCTTTTTGTAGGACTGCCTATAAAAAATCAAAATGCGTCTTGCCTAGTTTGCCACAATAGTGAAAATGCTCCAAAACAGATGTTGAAGCGTTACGAAATGCCAAGTGGGCAAATTCCTGAGGCAAGTGAAATGGTAGCAATGCTATCTTTTAAAATCCCACTACGTGCTATTTTTTCTTACCATTTAAAAGAAGTTGTAATTATAATGAGCGCGATAGCCTTTGTATTTGGGATATTTTTGCTACTTGTTTATAAGATGCATAGGCGTGGCGAAGAGAGCAAAAGACAGACCGAACAGCTAATGATACATCAAAGCCGCCTAGCCTCAATGGGCGAGATGATAGGCAATATCTCACATCAGTGGAAGCAACCTTTAGCTCAAATCAGCTCAGCTTTAATAAATTTAGAACTCTATCAGGAGCGAAAAAAGCTTGATGAAGCAAAAATTTATGAGTTTATAGAAGAGACTAGCAAACAGATAAATTTTATGTCTGAAACGGTTGATGATTTTAAAAACTTTTTTAAGCCAAATACTTTAAAAAGAGAGTTTAGCGTAGAGGAAGTAGTAAATCAGACTATAAAAATTCTAAACGCCTCACTTAAAAAATATCAAATCGAAATAGAGATCGATATAAGAGAAAATTTTACGATTTTTGCAAATTTTAATGAAATAATCCAAATTTTAATAAATATTATAAATAACGCAAAAGATGCATTTAAACAAAGCTATGTAAAGCCAAGAGTAATAAAAATTTATACTTTCATAAAAGATAATCGTAAAAATTTATGCGTTCAAAATAATGCAGGAGCGATAAAAGCTTCGTTTTTAAAAGTTATCTTTGAGCCACACTTTAGCACAAAAGAGTCTGGCAGCGGGCTTGGTTTATATATGAGCCGGTTAATCGCTAGTAAAAATAACGCTCTAATCTTTGCTAGAAATGTAGATGAAAATAGTATTACATTTACAATTAGTTTCGAAAATTTATAATTTATTAAAATTCCCCCTTTTCTACCCTTTTTTGGTGTTAGTATTATCAGTATGAAATCATTTTGATTTTAGGATAAAAATTTAAAGGAGGGCACATGAGAAATCTACAAAAAGCCTTAGCTGGTTTGCTCATGGGTGTTAGCATCTTCGCTTCACAAGCCTGTTGCGAAGAGCATAATATGCAGATGTCCGATAAAGCACGTGATGTTATCGCAAATCCTAAAGGCACGCTGCAAAGTAGAGGTGTTATCTCCTTGCAAGACTACGTTGTAGAAGAGCAAGAGATGTATAACTGGTTATTTAAAAACCACCCTATTTTTACAAAGTATGGTGGTAAAACCGTCGGTAAAATGGTCGTTCACGATCGTGGCTTAGAGTGGCTTGCCGAGGGACATGGCTTTGATATGTCAAAGCTTAGTAAAAGAGATGGCGGTAAGGGCTATAGCTCTATGATGTATAGAATTCCAGCCACTTCATCGCTTCAGTTTCCTAATAAATTTGTAGGACCAGAAAAGTGCGGTGAGTGTCACCCAGCTCAGTATGAAGTGTGGAGCAGATCTCGCCACGCAACTACTATGCGTTTCCCTGGCGAACACCCAGAGGTTAATAACAACCTAACTGAGCCAGTATTTGACAAAGATACGGCTTCTATCCTTCCAAAAGGTATCACTCCAGATGTTATCTACGCAACTGTTGGTCACTTAAGAACCAAAATGGGCTACGTTGATGCGTGGCTACTTCGTGGTACTTACTATGTTGAGGGTGGTTTGCTAAGAGATGGTACAGGTCAGATCGTAGCTGGTGGTAACCAATGGCAAAGAACATGGGCGTTAAATTTAGACGACGCAACTGTTAAGAAAATCAAAGAGCTTGTTCCAGAATTTCCTGGCACTCTTGAAGAGTACGGCGACAATGGCGGATATGTCAGAGGTCTAGCTTCATACGCTGCAAAACACAAAAAGTCAATGTTCTTCCAAGCAAACTCATCATATTGTGAAGTTTGTCACCCAGTTAAATTTGATTTCAAATCAAAAGCAGAATTTTACGCAGCACTTGGTAATGCTAAAGAGCTTCAAAAACACACTATCTCAAAAGGCGTAAGCTGTGAGGAGTGCCACGGAGCTGGCGGTCACCTTGATGGAGCTACAAATTTTAGAACATCAAACTGCGAACGCTGCCACCAAAGATTTAACTTTAGCCCAGATTTAATGCGAGCTAATCCGCTTAACAACGGCAAGCTTGATCTTTCTTTAAGCTCTAAATTTAAATCAATGGGACCAGGATGCGGATCTGAGGGTTCACAATCATACTTTACGGCTCACTATGATAAAGGTATGAGATGTGTTACTTGCCACGATCCACACGATAACACAGGCCCAGTTGTAGGCGATAAGAGCGTAACTGGTATGAACTATAACTCAGAACAAGGTTATCTAAGCTCATTCTATACTAAACCAAAAATTAGAAAAGAGTGTAAAGATTGCCACGAGACTCAAGCATATATCGCATCTAAAGCAGATACTCACAAAGACAACACTTGTGCATCTTGCCACATGCCATTTATGATGAGTTGTGAGAATTTCTACGCTGTTCAGTTCCAAGACAACGCTGGCTTTGATACTCAAAGAAGATCTCACATCTGGAAGATCATGGTTGATCCAAAAGAGAAATCTCTAGTACCAGGCGATGCTGCTAAAGGTCCAAGAGATACTAAAGATTGGCACTTTGAGAGAGATAAAAATGGTCACAACTACGTTGACTTAATGTGGGCATGCGCTAGAACATCTTGGGCTGATAAAGATATGAAAGATACCAAAGGCTGCCACAGCCCAGTACTATCTGAGCTAAAACCAACACTTCACTTCAAAAACCAAAAACAAGTTTATGATGAAGTCATGGGATGGCAAACTCCAGTTAAGAATGAATTCTCTGAAGTTAAGATTGGTATTGAAGGACTTTACTCACTACTTGAGACTAAAAAACTTGATGCAAGTGATAAAGTAAGAGTTTATGAGCTTATCCAAAATGCTCAAGAGATCATCGATATGGTTGAAAAAGATGGTTCGTGGGGTATGCACGGATTTAAATTTACTAAACAAAAACTCGATGCATCAAAAGAGTATATAAAAGAAGCTCAAAGAATTTTGAATAAAAATTTATAGCATTTAGGGGCTAGTTTTAGCCCCTTTAATCTTAAGGGTTTGATATGAAAAATAAGGTTTTAAAATTTACACTACTTCTTAGTTTAAGTGCTTCTGGTTTGCTTGCAAATGTAGATTTAAATGAGTCTTATGCCATGGGAGCAACAAGTGGTGGATATGTTTTAAAAGGGTTAATTGAACAAAAACAAATAGGCATTAGCTACGATGCTGAGGCCGTTATCAAAGGTTTTAGTGATGCACTAAAAGGAGAGCTAAAACTAAGCGATGATGAGATAGCAAAGCTACTAAACAAAAGAGCTGAAAATTTAGACAAGATAGTAAAAGAAAAAGAAGCTGCCGTACTTAAAGAGAATTTAAAGCAGGGCAAGGCTTTTATGGATAAAAATGCAAAAAATAAAAATGTAAAAACGACAAAATCAAAATTGCAATATGAAATTTTAAAATCAAGCAAAAAGGGAGCGACTCCAAAACAAGAGAGTATCATCATAGCAAACTACAAAGCTAGCTTTATCGATGGTAAGGTCTTTGATGAGACAAAAGAGGCTCCAGCTCATCTTTCTATGCTAAATTTGATCCCAGGTCTTGAAGAGGGCTTAATGCTCATGAAAGAGGGCGATAAGTTTAAATTTGTTATCCCGCCAGAACTTGCGTATGGCGATAGCGGCATGGAGGGCATACCTGGAGGCGAGACTATCGTTTTTGAGATAGAGCTTGTTAAGGTCTTAAAGCCAGGTGAGTTAGCCGAGGCTGCAAAGAAAATTCACGAAAAAGAACTAAATGAGGGCATCAAAAAGCCTCATTAAGATAAAAAATGGAGTTAAAAATGCAAAATCAAAAAAATAGAAGAGCCTTTTTAAAAAGCATGGTAGTTGTGGCTGCTGGTGCTGGTGCGGCAAGTAGTGGTTTTGCTTTTAAGAGTGAAGAAAGTGTAAAAAAACCACACTTTGGTATGATATTTGACCAAAATAAATGTGTTGGCTGTACAGACTGCGAGATAGCTTGCAGAAAGGTAAATTTAGTCCCGAAAGGACAGATGAGACTTTTTATAGAAGATAAGACTAATCCTAAAAATTTATTAGATAAAAGATTTGTAAGAGTGTCTTGTCAGCAGTGCGTCGATGCGCCTTGTGTAGCTGTTTGTCCGACCAAGGCTTGTCATAAAGACGAAAAAACTGGCATACAAACTACAAATATAGATGATTGTATCGCCTGTAAATACTGCATCGTAGCCTGTCCATATGATGTGAGATATATCGATAAGGTTACGCACTCAGCTCAAAGCTGTAACTTTTGCATAGATACAAATTTAAAGGACGAAAAAGAGCCAGCTTGCGTAGAAGCTTGTAGATATGAGGCGATCGTCTTTGGTGATCTTAACGATGAAAATTCGCACATCAGTAAGCTACTAGCCGTAAAAGATAGCATAAGGCTAAGAGCAGAGCTTGGCACAAAACCAAGCCTTAGATATATTCCTAAAGTAAAAATGGGGGTGTAAGATGGATGGTGCATTAAATTTTACTGCAACATTTTCGCATGGAGTAGAGTGGGGCTGGCCGATCGCTGTTTATCTTTTGCTAGCTGGTATGAGTGGTGGAGCGCTAATCGCTGCCATACTCTTAAAACACTATAAAAAGCAAGAGAGCTTTAGCTCATTTTTCAAGGCTGCTTCGCTTTTAGCATTTGTTAGCATCATGCTTGGTATGGTTTGCTTGATAGCTGATCTTGAAAAGCCGCTTTTATTTTGGAAAATTTTGATTAATTATAATTTCACATCAGTTATGTCTATCGGTGTTGCTGGACTTTGTGTATTTATACCGCTTAGCTTTTTGATGTGCCTTTATGCATTTAATGATGAGATTTCAAATTTCTTAGCCAAAAGTTTAAAATCCTTTAGCGCTCTTTTTGCATTAATAATGAAAATTTTAATACCGCTTTATCCATTTTTAAGTCGTATTTGTCTTATTTTTGCTGTAATAATTTGTGCTTATACTGGATTTTTGATCTCAGTTTTGATTAGATTTCCACTCTTAAACACAGCTGTGCTTCCAGCTTTATTTATAGCTTCAGGACTAAGTGCTGGCATAAGTGGCAGTAGCTTGGTCGCAGCAGCTTTATTTAAAGAAGATCCACATTCAAGCGACCTTCATTCGCTTCACAGCGTAGAATTTAGCGTTTTGGGAGCTGAAATTTTACTCATTTTAATGCTTTTTGTATCGCTTTTACTTGGTTCAAGTTATCAGCAAAATGCAGCTGTTGCTTTTTATAGCGGTGTTTGGGCAAATTTCTTTTGGCTTGGTGTTGTGCTAGTTGGTTTTATTGTGCCTTTTGTTTTAAATTTTGCATTTGGCAAAAAAGTAGCTAGTCTAAAATTTAGCTTTTATATCAGTTCATTAGCGGCTGTTATCGGTGTTTTACTGCTTAGGGTGTTTATACTTTATGCGGGACAAACTTATAGCATTTAAGGTAGAGGCGAGCGATGAGAATTTTAAATATCTACCGCTTGTCTTTGATATTATTATTTATCCTTGCTTTTGGTGCAGGACTTGCGACCTTTTTAGAAAATTTTTATGACACACAAACGGCCAGAGTGCTTGTTTACGAAGCGCTTTGGTACGAGTGTGTTATGTTTGCTTGCACTATTTGTTTAGCCATTAGTATCGTAAAAACCAAGATGTATAAAAAAATTGGCGCATTTTTGATACATCTTGCTTTTATCATTATCTTCATCGGAGCTGCGCTTACAAGGTATTTTGGCGAAGAGGGCGTTATGCATCTTAGAGCTCTGCAAAGCTCAAACGTAATGCAAAGCGTCAAGCCTTATCTTAGAGTCGAAATGCTTGGAGAAAATTTTAGTTATCCATTAAAATTAAGCTTATTTGGTGAAAACGACTTTGAGTTTAAAAATTTTATAGATGGCAAGGAATTTATAATTAACTTGCTTGGATATAAAAAAGATGAGAAAAACGCTCCTGCTACGCTTAGTTTAGAGATAAGTTTTAACGGCGAAAAAAAGAGTATTAAACTAAAAGGCGGAGCCGGATATGAGCTAGAGCCAAGTGTGCTAAGTTTTGGTGGGCAAGAGGTGAAATTTTACTTTAGCTCAAAGGCTTTAAAATTACCATTTTCATTAAAGCTTGATGAGTTCATTTTGGAGCGATATGCAGGGCTAAATAGTCCATCATCTTATAAAAGCAAAGTAAGTATCGCTGGCAGTAAGTACGATATCTCGCTAAATAATCCACTAACGATTGATGGCTATAAAATTTTTCAGTCTTCATACGATCCTGACGAGCTTGGAAGCGCTTTTGAGATCAGCCGTGATCCTGGTAAGATCCCAACTTATATCGGATATTTCTTGCTTTGCGTTGGCTTTGTGGCAAATTTGTTTAGCAAAAAGAGCAGATTTTTTAGGCTACTAAATTTCATAAAAGGTTCGCAAATCGCATTTTTGGCTATTTTGCTTTTAAATGCTACTCCAAATTTTGCTAATGAAAATAATAAAAATTTAGACGCTCATGCAAGCAAATTTGCCAAAATTTTAACTCAAGCTGATAACAGAATCGCTCCAGCTAGCTCTTACTCAAGAGCTGTGATAAGTAAAATTTCAACCAAAACTACGCTATTTGGGCTTAGCAGCGAGGAGCTAATGCTCTCTTTTGCCATCTCGCCAAAAGAGTGGATGGATAAAAGGATAGTAAAGATCACAAGCGAGCGTGTGGGCGAGCTTTTGGGAGTTAATGAAAAATTTGCTAGTTTTAACGATGTCTTTAACGAAAATGGCGAGTATAAGCTGGCTAAATTTGTAGAAGCTGCAAATGAAAAATCCGCCTCAAAAAGAGATAAATTTGACAACGACGTTATAAAATTTGACGAGAGATTAAATGTCTTATATCTTGCGCTAAAGGGCGAGATGCTTAAATTTATCCCAGCTAAAAATGGCGATAAATTAACATGGCTAGGCGTAAATGAAGCTTTTGGCTCAAGCGAAATTTCAAGCGAGTTTAAAAGCGTTTTAGGCGCTTATATAGAAAATTTAAGCCTTTGCGTAAAAAGTGGTGAGTGTAAAGAAGCTGATAAGAGTTTGGAGAAAATTTCAAGCTATCAAAGAAGCACTCTAGGCTCTCTTGCGCCAAGCGAGGCAAAGGCCAGCATTGAAGTGCTTTATAACCAAATGGAAATTTTTAAATTTCTTATATATTTTTACATGATTCTTGGATTAGTTTCGCTCGCTCTTGGCTTTTATAGGCTATTTTCTGGAAAGAAATTTAGATTTGAAAGCGCATTAAGCCTTGCATTTTATTTTGGCTTTGCGGTGCATTTGCTAAATTTAGCTCTTCGTGCTTATATCTCAGGGCATGCACCTTGGAGTGATGCCTATGAGAGCTTAGTGTATATCTCGCTTGCAAGTGTACTAGCTGGAGTTTTATTTTTTAAACATCAAAGCTTTGCTCTTGGAGCTGCTTCACTTTTTGCAAGTGTGAGCTTGCTGGTCGCTCATCTAAATTTTATAAATCCACAAATAACAAATCTAGTCCCAGTTTTAAAGTCATTTTGGCTTAGTGTGCATGTAAGTGTCATCACGGCAAGCTATGGCTTTTTAGGCTTTAGTTTTGTGCTCGGGCTTCTTGGGCTTCTTTTAATGGCTATAAAAAATCAAAAAAACGAGCAAAAGCTCAGCGAGCAGATAAGATACCTCGCCGCAACTAATGAGCTAAGCCTCATCATAGGACTTAGCTTGCTAACTATTGGAAATTTTCTTGGTGGCGTCTGGGCGAATGAGAGCTGGGGTAGATACTGGGGCTGGGACAGCAAAGAGAGCTGGTCGTACATTACGATAATTATTTATGCTATTGTGCTTCATTTAAGATTTATCCCAAGATTAAAAAATATTTTTACCTTTTTAGTAGCTAGCGTGCTCTCTTTTGGTTCAGTTATTTTTACCTATTTTGGTGTAAATTTCTATCTAAGCGGACTTCACTCATACGCAAATGGCGATGGATTTAGCGTTTCAAATTTGCTTTATTTGATTTTAATGCTCTTAGCTTTGCTAATCGCCTTTGCTTATAGAGGCAAGGATATAAAAGAGATTTAGGAGATATGATGAAAAAGAGTTTAGTTTTATTGTTTGCTTGTTTGGGACTATTGAATGCTGGCTATATCAAAGAGGCTTTAAGCGCAAAAGACGATCACAACAAGCTAGCACAAATTTATGAAGATGCTTGCGATAAAGAGAAAAAGGCATCAGGATGCTACAATCTAGCTGTGCTTTACAGCAGAGGCGATGGCAACGTCAAAAAGGACGAAGCAAAGGCAGCAATGCTTTATGAAAAAGCTTGTGATCAAAATTTCTCTATGGCCTGCAGTAATCTTGGCTACGCCTATGAAAAAGGTAAAGGCGTGGAGAAAGACCTAGAAAAAGCAGTGAAATTTTATGAAAAAGCCTGCAAAGACAACGAGGGTTGCACGGAGCTTGGCTTGCTTTATGCAAATGGCACCGGAGTGACAAAGGATCTTAAAAAGGCAAAAGAGCTTTACGAAAAGGCTTGCAAGGCAGGGGACGGCATAGGATGTAGCAACCTTGGCTACCTATATGCGCAGGGCGAAGGCGTCGAGAAAGACTATGCAAAAGCCAAAGCAAACTACGAAATGGCTTGTGCAAACGAAGCTGGCATAGGGTGTGATAATCTTGGCTTTTTATATGTTTATGCACAAGGAGTTGATCAAAACCTTACAAAAGCCACAAAGCTTTACGAGCAAGCGTGTATATATGGATATGAAAAGGGCTGCAACAACTACGCTATCATGCTAGCTGAAGGCAAAGGCGTAAAAGAAGATGTAGAGAAAGCACGTGAAATTTTTACTAGAAGCTGCAAAAATGGCCTAAAAGAAGCGTGCGAGAATTTAGAAATTTTAGGAAAGCATTGATGCTTGATAAAGCTAACCTAGCGGTATTTAAAGCTTATAAATATAAAAATAAAAAATACTAAAGGAGATAATTATGATTTTACGTTCTATCTTGGGTTCAGCACTGCTGGCGACCCTACTCTTTGGTGCTTCGGCAAATGAGCAAACTGTCAAAATGAAACCGATGTTTCAAAGCGTGGATCCTAGCAAGGCTACACTAGTAGGAAGTGGCGAGGATAAGGAGTATTGTGCTGTTTGTGGAATGAATTTGGTTAAATTTTATAAGACTAATCACGTATATAACGGCAAGCAAGTAGCATCACTTCACTGCTTATATGAGCTAACAGAAGGCAAGATCCCAAGCGACGCGCAGGTCGTCGATACTAAAAATCTAAATTTGATCGATGTAAATAAAGCCTTTTATGTCGTTGGTAGTAGCGTCAAGGGTACAATGACTAGAAATAGCAAATACGCCTTTTCAACCGAGGCTGACGCAAAAGAATTTCAAGCAGAAAATGGCGGCGAGATAATGAACTTTGCCAAAGCTTACGAGATAGCTGGACAGGATTTTGAAGGCGATAATAAAATGATCAAAGCTAAGCGTGAAGATGGCGTTTACGCACATGGTAAGGAATTTTACGAGGCAAACTGCGACAAAACTGATCCAAAAAGCTTTAAGGCTATCTCTGAGCTAAAAGCTCATCTCAAAAAAGTATGCGACGCAAAAGAGGCTAACAAAGCTCCAGAGTACGACAAGCACTTGCAAGCCGCTGCTCTTTATCTATGGGACGCTCCAGCAAATTTAGGTACTAGCAACCAAGCTTCAAAAGCTAAACAAGAAATAAAAAAACCTGAGAGAATAGTCGTACCAAAGGGCGCAAGATGTGCGATATGTGGCATGCTTGTCAAAAATTCTCCATGGGCAACACTCATCAAAGCAGATGGCAAGGATTATTATTTTGATGGTGTAAAAGATATGGCGCAATTTTACTTTGCGGATGGCAAAATGAAAGATGCTTATGTGAGTGATTATTACACGCTAGAAAAGCTTGATGCAAAAGATGCGTTTTATGTTCATGGCTCAAACGTTTATGGACCAATGGGCGACGAATTTATCCCATTTAAAGACGAAGCAAAGGCAGAGAGCTTTTTAAAAGATCATGCTGGCAAAGGTGTCATAAGATTTGACGAGATAAAGAATTTTATCGGTAAATAGTGTGAAATTTCTAGTTTTTTTGGCGTTATTTTTTGGACTTTCTTATACGCTTTTAGCGGCACACTATCTTAGCTTTGATCATAAAGCAAAGCAAGATGAGCTAAGAGAAATTTCTAAAATAACAAGAGCAAATGCTGCTTTTAGTTTTAACCAAAAGGGGCAAAAAGGCTTTGTCTATGATAGGTAAAAATTTTATAAACTATGCTGTGGTTCTGCTTTTTAAAGATAGAAAGGATCACCTTTTTAGCTTTTGCCTCTTTGCACTCATTATCTTTGTGCTAAGCTCGGTACTTTTCATCTCTGGATCGATCCAACATGATCTTATAAATTTAGTAAAAGATAGATCAAGTATCGTAGTGAGTGCATTTCGCGCTGGTAAAAATGACCTCATGCACCCTGGCTATATCTACGATATCTCGAAGATCGATGGTGTAAGTGATGTAAGGGGTGTAGTTGATGGAGAGTACTACTTCGTTCAAAAGCGTGTTTGGTTTCATCTATATGAAGATGATAGCTTAAAAGAGGATGAGATGATCGTCGGAGAAGGTGTAAAGGCAGCGATGAATGAGCTTTACTACGACGAGAGCTTTAATTTTTTGACTGAAGAGCGCATGATACCAGTAAAGATATTAAAGACCATGCCGGCACAAAGTGGTTTAATCACAAATAGCGCTATATTTTTGCATCCAAATACGCTAAGGGCTATCTTAAATTTAAAAGATGAAGAGTATACAAAGCTCTATGTTGAGGTACCAAATACTGATGAGATCAGTGAAGTAGCTTTAAAGA
Source organism: Campylobacter concisus (assembly GCF_003049735.1). Classification (NCBI taxonomy): domain Bacteria; kingdom Pseudomonadati; phylum Campylobacterota; class Epsilonproteobacteria; order Campylobacterales; family Campylobacteraceae; genus Campylobacter; species Campylobacter concisus. The sequence goes on from NZ_PIRM01000004.1 coordinate 62,693, forward strand.
TAGAGAATTTATATCCAAATTCTTTCGCTCTTAGTATAGAAGATGAGGTGGCTAAGGTTAGGCACCTTTACTATTATAAGGGCGGAATTTTTATGAGCATTTATGTTAGCGTCATGCTTATATTCTTTGTCTTGCTTAAAAACCAAATTTCACTTGCCTATGGTAGCAAAAAACGTGAAATAGCTATTTTAAGAAGCATTGGTTTTTGTATAAAAGATATTATATTTTTAAAATTTATACAAAATTTCATCGTGAGCGTTAGTGCTTTTTTACTCGGTGTTATGCTGGCTTATCTCTTTGTTTTTGTATTAAATGCTCCACTTTTAAAAGGGATATTTTTAGGTGATGAGCTTTTAAATTTTACAAATTTCACGCCTATTTTAGAGTTTGACAAGCTCTTTTTGATCTTTGTTTTTGGTGTGATACCATTTTTGGCGTTTGTACTCATACCTTCATGGAGAGTAGCAAGTAGTGACATAAATGAGGGGCTAAAATGATAAATATAAGAGGTGTCAGCCTAGTTTATAACCAAAACAAACAAAATGAGTTTTGTGCTTTAAAAAATATAAATTTAGATATTAACGATGGCGAGCTAGTGATACTAAAAGGCATTAGTGGAAGCGGTAAAAGCACCTTGCTTTCGCTTATCGCCCTACTTCAAAAGCCAACTAGTGGAGAAATTTTGATAGATGGCACTAACATCGCGAAGCTACCTGATGCCTTTTGCTCTGAGCTTAGACACAAAAGGCTTGGACTTGTCTTTCAAAATTTTAACCTCATCGAGGGACTAAGTGTCTATGAGAATTTACTAGCTCCATTTGCTCTAACAAATTTCAAGGCAAATGTGCGAGATGAGATGATAAAAAAGGCTCTAAGTCTCGCAAATATCGCTCATAAAAAAGATGAGAACGTATCAAATTTAAGTGGTGGCGAGCGTCAAAGATGTGCGGTAGCTAGGGCTTTATCTATGGATGCTAACATCATCTTGGCTGATGAGCCAACGGCAAATTTAGATAGACAAAATGCACGTGCATTTTTAGGCTTGCTAGAGTCTTTTAAAGCTCTAAAAAAGAGTGTTATTGTCGCTACTCACGATAGCATTTTTGATGAGTTAAGTATCACAGATAGGGTTGTCAGCTTGCAAAACGGAGAGATAGTATGAGTGTCTTTTTATCAAACGCCGTTATTGCCTTTTTGTTAGCGGAGTTTGTGCTTTTAGTTTTGATGAGCATTTCGCTCTTTTATGTCGTTAGGATCGTGAGGTCGTGGGATTACAATGCACTAACATCGCTTCAATACTCGCTTGAAAAACAAAACTATCTTGTAAATACTATCTTGCTTTTTTGCGTCTGTATAAAAATCGTATTGTTTATATTTTTTGCACTTTGCCTAAATGAACTCTCTGATATTGTGCCTGGTGCTATGTGTTCAGCTGGCGTGATCGGCTCAAATAAATTTGGTGGCATATTGATGCTCACTAAAATTTTACTGATCTTTGGGCTTGGTATCTGGCTGGTTATAAACAAACTCGACTTGCAGGCTCTAAATTTCCCTTATCTAAAGAAAAAATATGCCATTTTCATATGCCTTTTTGTCATGATACTACTTGAGCTTGGCATAGAAATTTCGTTTTTTTACAATATCCCACTAAAAGTGCCGGTCTTTTGCTGTTCTGTCACGTTTCAAGCTCCAAAGCTACCATTTGGCTATACAAATTTTGGCTTAGTAAGCGTCTTTTTTGTGCTATTTTTTGTCATTTTGGTGCTAAATTTCTTAAAGCAAAGCATGGCGAGTTTCGTGGCAAATTTGTTGTTTTTGGTGCTTAGTTACTACGCCATTACCTATTTTTTTGGTCTTTACGTTTATGAACAACCGAACCATAAATGCCCATACTGCATGCTAAAAGGTGACTATTTCTACGTTGGCTACCTTATCTGGGGCAGTTTATTTCTGGGCGTTTTCTACGGCCTTATGCCATATCTTGTTGAGATCATTACAAAGACAAACTACTCACACAAGCTTAAATTTTCATCGATCTGGTTAGGTGTTTGCGTGTTGATATGCTCGCTTTATGTACTCAAATACTATTTGCTAAGAGGATTTTTATTTTGATAAAGCAAATTTTTTCTTTGTGTTTGTTAGCTCTAGTTCTAGCTGTACTTGCCTATAATGCCGACATAAGTGATGATAAAATTTTAGTTTTAAATAATGGCAAATCAGAGCCGATCGAGCAACTTACGCCAAATAAATTTATATGTTATGAGAGCAAGACACTGATCGCTGATAACAACGACACAGCCCAAGCCATCATGCCAAACGGCGACATCTACTTTTTTAACGACATCACAAATTCTTTCATCTGGTATATGGCGCAAAAGAGCAAAGATAAGATCAAGTTATATGTCTATTCAAGAGATACGAATCGCTACATTCTAGCGCAAGATGCCTGGTACTCAAGGGTCGATATCACGCCGATGGGATACGGCATAGGGGCGTACGAGTTTCACACCTACGGCATAAATGACAACTACTTTAAAGAGGTTTTGCTATACGCAGCACGTGGCGAAACGCTACTAAATCCATATATAAACATCTTGCTTTCAGAAAATAAGATATAAATTTATGTAGCTCTAAATTTGCTAGAACCCTGTTGGATTATTTTTAGTATTAAAGGCCTTTTTCGTTTAACTTTTTATAAACGTCACACCCTGGTTGAAGCCCTAATTCGCAAGCTTTATAAAAATATTCTTTTGCTATGTGGTAGTCTTGTTTTGCGCCTTTGCCTTTTAGATAAAAAGCTCCTAAATTAAAACAACCGCGATTGTATCCATTATCGCAAGCTTTTTCATATAATTCTAGGGATTTACTGTAGTCTTGCTCTACACCTTGACCGTTTTCATATAAAATTCCTAAATTAGAGCAACTATCATTAACTCCATCGTCACAAGCTTGTTTGTATAGATCAGCCGCTCTATAATAGTCTTGTTTCACACCTTGGCCATTATTGTATGAAATTCCTAAGTTGTAACAACTCATACCGTATCTGTCATTGCAAGCTTTTTGCCATAATTGAGCTGCCTTATAATAGTCTTGCTCTACACCCAGACCATTTACATATAAAACTCCCAAATTGTGGTAGGCTTGGGCGATATTGCCATCGCAAGCTTTTTCGTATAGTTTGATAGCTTTGGTATAGTCCTGCTCTACCCCTTGTCCTCTTTCATAAAAATTACCTAGATTATAGCAGCCATTAGCATATCCGCCATCACAAGCTTGTTTATATAGATTGGCCGCTTTATAGTAGTCCTGCTTTAGATATTTGCCTTCTTCGTATAAATTTCCTAAATTAAAACAACCTATAGCATTTTTACCGTCACAAGATTTATTGTATAGCTCTATGGCTTTGTTATAGTTTTGTTCTACACCTTGGTTTTTTATATATAAAACACCTAGATTAGAACAGCTTAGTGCATGTCCATTATTGCAAGCTTCTTCGTATAATCTAGCCGCCTTATTGTAGTCTTGCTCTACACCTTGACCATCCTCATATAAAAGCCCTAAATTATAACAACCAATACTATATTTGGCATCACAAACTTTTTGCCACAATTGAGCAGTTTTATAGTAGTCTTGTGTAGTGCCTTGACCGTTATAGTATAAAAATCCTAAGTTATAACAAGCTTGAATAATTTCACCATTACAAGCCTTTTCGTATAATTTAGCTGCTTTATTGTAGTCTTGTTTTACACCCTGGCCATTTATATACAAAAGTCCTAAATTATAGCAATTGCCATTATTTCCATCATTGCAAGTTTTAGTAAATATCTCGACTGCTTTGTTGTAGTCACCTTTGCTGTAAGCCTCAAGTCCAAGTTCTACTAGATCCTTGGAGAATCCAATAGTTAGTAAGATTGTGTATAAAAGAACAGCCTTTTTCATTTTTTCTCCATTTTTGTAAATTTGTAGTTATTGTGGTTTGGCTTGCCTCTTTGTTAGAGAAACAAGCCTGATGTTAGTATCTAACGTTATTAACTTTTAAAAAGTCTCTTAGGTCTTCGTATTCGCTATTTTCGAAGTAGCGCCATTTGCCAGGCTTTAGCATATCAAGGCTAACACGTCCAAAGCTAACCCTTTTTAGATCCATCACTTCAAGGTCAAAGTAGCCAAAGAAGCGGCGAAGCTCCCTATTTTGCCCCTCGTTAATGATAACCTTTAGTTTTGTATAGCCGCCGCTTGAGCCAAAGACTTTATAGGCTAGAAATGGCTTAAATTCCATTGATTTTATAGTGGTTTTTGCGTGAGCGCCTTTGGTGGCGTCCTTGGCGAAAAAGCCATTTGTCATCGCCTCTATCACCTCTTTTGTCACCTCACCTTTTACTTTTAGGTAGTATTCGCGCTCTAAGTCGCTATTCATGAGTGCTGTGGCGATCGCTGGAGCGTCAGTTAGTAAAAGTAGCCCCTCGCTTGCGTAGTCTAAGCGCCCCACGCTAACAAATTTAGCAAATTTCTTATCTAACGTGTCATATATCGTCTTTCGTCCGCGGTCATCTTTCTTGCTAACTAGCTCGCCCTTTTGTTTGTGATAAACGATAACGGTAAATTCTTTTTTTAGCTTTATCAAACGCCCATTTATGCGCACTTTATCATCTTCATCCACGCTTGTAGCAAGGTCGCTAACCACGCGTCCTGCTATGCTAACCTTGCCAGCTTTTATCAGCTCATCTGCCTCACGGCGTGAGTAGTTTGTGTTATGTGAGATAAATTTATTTAGTCTTGTTTTTTCCATTTTATAGTCCTAAATTTGCAAGGTCATGGATGTGTAAAACACCCACAGGCACGCCATTTTCTACGACAGCTAGAAGCTGAATTTTATACTTTTCTATTAAAGCTAACGCATCCACGGCTAACATCTCTTTGTCGTTTATCTCTTTTGGATGCAAGGTTGCAAATTTCATCGCTGGCTCTTCTAGGTCAAAGTCCTCTCTCATAAGCGCGCGCCTAAGATCGCCGTCACTTAAAAGAGCGTCTAGCACGCCATCTTTACCGACTATTAAAACCGTGCCAAGCTTGCCATGTGTCATCGTATCGATCGCGCTTTTTAGGCTTGCATCCCAGTGGACTATCGGTAAATTTTCGCTTCGCATCACATCTTTGACCTTTAAAAATAGCCTCTTGCCAAGGCTGCCACCTGGATGAAAATTTGCAAAGTCCTCTTTTTTAAAGCCGCGCTTTTGCATCAAACAAACAGCTAACGCATCGCCAAGAGCTAACGTTAGCGTGGTTGATGCTGTTGGGGCGGCATTTAGCGGGCACGCCTCTTTCTCTACATTTATATCTATAAAAGCGTCGCTAAATTTACCAAGTGAGCTTGTCTTGCTCCTTGCCATGGCGATTATTTTCACGCCAAAGCGCTTTACGTGAGGCAAAATTTTGACAAGCTCATCGCTCTCGCCACTAAAACTAATGGCTAACAAGATGTCGTCTTTTTCTATCATGCCAAGGTCGCCATGCATGGCCTCTGTCGGATGCAAGAAAAAGCTTGGCGTACCAGTACTTGCAAGCGTGGCAGCGATCTTTGCGCCCACGTGACCGCTCTTACCCACGCCTGTTACTATGACTTTGCCTTTTGCGTTATATATCAAATTTACAGCATCTTCTATCTCTACGCTTTTAGCGTGTCTTAATAGCTCGTTTGCTTCTATCTCTAAGACTTCAGCGGCGATTTGGTTGGCTTTTTGCATAAATTTTCCTTACATTAGATAGATGATCGGCACGATAGTTGGGTACTTTTTGACCTTTCTAAAGATGTGCTTTCTGATCACTTGGCGCACTTGTGACTCGAGTAGTCTGCTATCTTTCAAAAGCTCCTCTTTGACGTTACTTAGATACTGCTCTAGCACGCCCTCCATCTCTTTTCTAAACTCGGCGTCTTGCTTGTCGCCCACAAGTCCGTAGCTGATGACGCGAGGCTTGTTGATGAGTTTTGCGCCGTGACGTGAAATTTGAGCGATTATCATGACGACGCCTGCTTCAGCGAGGTTTTGTCTGTCGATGACGACGTCGTCTGCGATTTGTTTATTTATTTGATTGTCTATGAAGACTTTGCCAGTTTTTACCGTTTTTACACGTTTTAGGTACTTTTGACAAACCTCCATCTGATCGCCGTCGCTCATTAGATAGACATTTCTCTCGTCCACACCACAGCTAATTGCCGTCTCTTTGTGCTTTGCGATGTGGTTGTACTCGCCATGCACTGGCAAGAAAAATTTTGGTTTTATGAGGCGAAGCATAAGCTTTTGCTCTTCTTGCGCTGCGTGACCGCTGACGTGGATCTCGCTAAAGTCTTGGTAAGCGACGCTCGCGCCTGATTTTAGTAAGAAATTTAGCACCGTTGAGACGCTGTTTTCGTTACCTGGGATCGCTTTTGAGCTGATTATGATCTGATCGGTCGGCTTTATCTTTATATATTTGTGTTCATCTGTCGCCATGCGGTAAAGCGCACTCATAGTCTCGCCCTGAGAGCCAGTAGTGACGATAAGCACTTCGTTATCTTTAAATTTGCCGACTTCGTTAGCGTCGATAAAAATTTTCTTATCAAGCTTGATATAGCCAAGCTCCATTGCAGTATATAGATTTCTCTCCATTGATCTACCGATGACACAGACTTTGCGGTTGTATTTTAGACCCCACTCGATTGCTTGATAGACGCGGTGGATGTTTGAACTAAATGTGCTCATAATGACGCGGCCCTTGGCCTTTGAGAATATCGCATCAAAGGTCTTGCCAACACTGCTTTCGCTTTTGGTAAATCCTTCACGGTAGCTGTTCGTGCTATCGCTCATTAGACATAATACGCCTCTTTCGCCGTAGTATGCAAGTCTACCAAGGTCAGTTGGATAGCCGTCGATCGGCGTATGGTCGATCTTAAAGTCGCCCGTGTGAATGATAGTGCCCGCCTTTGTCGTGATGGTTAGCGCGCTTGCGTCGATGATAGAGTGGGTGATATGTATCCACTCGACCTCAAAATCTCCTATCAGATACGGCTTGCGCTTTTCGACCGAGCGGAAAAGTGAGCGCTCCTGCTTTAAGCCGTGCTCTTCAAATTTATTGTTTATCATACCAAGTGGCAAAGGCGTGGCGTAAATCGGAAATTTAAACTCTTTGTAAAAATATGGTACTGCACCGATGTGATCCTCATGTGCGTGAGTAATGATGACACCTTTTATCTTATCTTTTATCTTGCGTACGTAGTCAAAGTCCGGGATGAGGATATCCACGCCGTGCATACTCTCGCTAGGAAAGCTCATACCGATATCAACGATGATAGCGCTGGTTTCAGTTTCAAAGACGGTCATGTTGCCGCCGATCTCACCAAGACCGCCAAGTGGAGTTATGCGAATTTTATGCTCGCTTGAGTTTAGATACTTCATCGGCTCCAGACGAAGCTCGTGAACAGCCTTATTTGCCACCATTGCACTTGCGATATCTTGCTGCCATTGCTCATTACCATTTAGTTTTGCAGGTAAATTTTTCTTTGGCTTTTTAGTCTTTTTTGGCTTTTCTTTTTGTTCTTGTGTTTTGGTTTTTGTTTCTTGTGATTCTTGTTTTTGCTCTTTTGGCTTATTGTTTTCGCCATTTTTGTTTTGATTTTTGTTATTTCTTGGCTTTTTTGGGCGAGAATTTTGGCTCTTTGGCTCGGCGTGCGTTTCAGTTTCAGCCTGCTCTGCTGCAAAGAAGTTATCTATCACGCTTTTGCTTGCTAGTGAGGTTTGCTCGGTAGTTTCGCCCTCTTGTTTTGGTTTGTTTTTTGGTCTAAATCTTCGTCTTTTGTTGTTTTTGCTTTGATTAGTTACAACTTTCTCTTCGTTTTTGTCGTTCATTATCTTCCTTTAATCTTTCAAATACTTTTAGATAAGAATCGACATCTAGCTCGTGTGGACGTAAATTTTGGTTTAAAGCTAGGCTTTCAAAAATTTCTTCTAACGCATTTTTGTCAAAATTTGTGGATAAATTTTTCAAAAGCGTCTTTCTTGGCGAAGCAAATGCAGCTCTTAAAAATGCTTTAAAAGCCTCGTATTGTCTTGCATCTTTGAAAATCCCGTCTTTGCCAAAAATCTTTTTTGTTTTTTGTAGTTTGATGACTGAAGATGTGACCTTTGGGGGTGGATTAAAAAGCTTTGCATCCACGTCAAACAAGAGCTCACACCTGCCTTGGAGTGAAGCGAGGATCGATAAAGAGCTAAATTCTTTATCCTTGCTCTTTGCACTAAATTTAAGAGCAACCTCTTTTTGTATCATCACGATAAGCCCAAGGCATTTTTCGTCATCTACTGCATTTAGTATCATCTTCGTCGCAACGTAATAGGGCAAATTTGCGACCAAAAAGTAGTTTTCGCTACTTAGTCCGCCCTCTTGTTGCCACTGCTCTAATGCATCTTTACAAAAAAGTTTTAATTGTCCATTTTGGATCTCATTTGCAAATTTGGCCTTTAAAATTTGAAACAGCTCACAATCTATCTCGAAACAGGTCGTTTTGTAAATTTGCAAAAGTCTAAATGTCAAATCACCTAAGCCAGGCCCAATCTCAACGACGTTTGCTACGTCATTGGGTATCGCTTGGATGATCTTATCTAGTGTCGCTTTGTCCTGTAAAAAATTCTGTCCAAAGTGCTTTTTTGCCTTTATCATAGCCGCGATATTAGCCAAAAATTACTTATACAATGATTACAAGTTTAGTTTAATCATATATAAAATGGATTATAATCACTAAACAATAACGAAATAGGGCATAAATTTGAGCAAGGCAAATACCTTAAAATACTTTTTATTATCACAATTTTTAGAGCCAAAAACCTTAGATGAGCCAAAAAAGACAAATACCAAATTTAAAAAATCAATAGACCTTGACATCGCAAATTTCGATGAGAAATTTATGCAAATTTTAAGAGCATTTGATAGCTCGCTTTTAAAAAATGGTATAGAAATTTCGATTTATGGCGGCATTTTTGAGACTGACTTGCTTGCCATTTATATCTCAAAGCTAGCAAATATTAAATTTGAAAAAAAGCAAATTTTAGATGAGCTACGATCTGAGCAAACGAGCTTTGATAAGGCGTTTTGCTATAAATTTAAGCTTACTGGTGATTTGGTATTTTGTAAAGATGATCAAAATTTTGCTTTAAAAGATGTAGATTTAGATGATGATTTAACTCCGTTTTTTATACCGAACTCATCTGATGATCTTTTCATCTCAACAGCTCCTTGGGCAATGGCTCGCCTAAATCATCTAAAAGAGATAAGCCAAAGTGACTTTAGCAAAGAGTGTGAGCGTATAAAAGACAAGCTATCTATCTATAAAGAAAAAATGGAATTTGGCAAATATATAAAGCTTATAAACGATGAGCTAAAAAGTGCGCTTAAAACACCATTTTGTAATGATTTTTTAAGGCTTGAGATAAAGATCATAAATCCAAATTTTAAAGAAAATGATAGCCTTTTAAATAGCTTTTTTATAGATGATATAAATTTGCTTATCAAATTTTACGAGTCAGGTAGGACGCACGAGCTAACGGATCAGTTTTTGGATGAGGGCAGTGAGAATAAATTCGAAAGACTTGATGTAAGAGATGAGCAAAATAAGAGGCTTGTTAGAGATTTTTTTAAAGCAGAAGAATATCCAAGATCGGCCTTTGCTAGCGACTTTGCTTTAAATTTCTCGCAGCAAATTGCTGTTAATAACATCATTAAAAAATTTAAAGAAAAAAGTGGTGGAATTTATAGCGTAAATGGTGCTCCAGGCACTGGTAAAACAACACTTTTAAAAGATGTAATGGCTGAAGTTGTTACGCTTAGAGCGATGAAGCTCGCACAAATGAGTAGGCATGATATCTTTGCACCAGTTCGAGATAGTAGCGATAAGGTGCTTTATTTTACTCTAAATAAAGAACTCCAGGGCTATGAGATGGTTGTTAGCTCTTGTAATAACGGTGCGGTTGAAATTTTAAGTAAAGAGCTTAGCCAACTAAAAAGTATCGGTAGTTATGCAGGCGAGATTGATTATTTTAAATTTATAGCTACAAGGCTTCTCTCGGCCGATGAAAAGACAAATTTTGGAGAAAAATCTTTTATCTCAAAACCTGCATGGGGGCTTTTTTGCATACCTCTTGGCTCAAAGCAAAATAAGTCAAATTTTGTTTTTAACGCGATTAATGGCGTAAAGATCGAAAAAACACATAGTCAGTTTGAAGATATTTCAAAAGAATTTAAAGAATTTATAGAACAAGATGGCTTTTTAATGGGGCTTGGCAAGTATTTGGCTACTGGCGAAGGAGTTGATGATTACGACGAGGCGAAGGAGAAATTTAATCAAGCCCTACATGAAGTAAATCTACTTTTTAGTGAGATTAGGATCAAAGAAGATGAGCTAAAAAGTATAAATAGTGAGCTTATAAATATCGATAAAAAACTTGATAACTATAATTCGGCAAAGCAAATAGACGAGCTTTTAAAGCCACTAATAGATGAGCTGGATTTGAGCAAAAATGAGCTAGAGCAAAAGGCTACGGAAGCTAACGAGCTAACAAAGCTTATTGTCCAAAATGAAATTTTGCAAGAGTATCTGAGTGCGCCTCCAAAGCCATCATTTTTTATTTTCCAGCAAATTTTAAGGACACAAGCTTTTGAAAAATATAGCAATGAAGCACGAAAAGTTAGTGAGATAAATCGCCAAATAGCTGAGCAAAATTTGAAAGCAAGCAAGCAAAATAGTGAAAATAAAGAGAAGAATGAAGTAAAATTAAACGAACTAAAAGCTCAAATAACTCAGCTTAAAGAGAAAATTTTAGAACTTAACACCAAGATAGACCATCTAAGCAAGCTTAATGATGACTTTATTAGACGTCAAAAATTAATTGGCAGAAGTGAAGAGCTTGATAGCTTTTTAAACAGTAGCTTTAATCAGAGTAATGAAGATATGCAAAAGAATATGCCATTTATGATGGAGCGTGATCTTGATGAGAAATCCCACAAGACGAAGCTTTTTAACGCAAGAATCAAGCTTTTTAAAGAAGCACTTAATCTGCATAAGGCCACTATCTTTGCTTGCAAAGAAGCTGTTAGAACAAATTTACGAGCTCTTAGCGTTATATTTAATGATGAAAAAATGGCTGAGAAAAACGGGCTTGAGGCTAAAGATAGACGTGAAATAATAAAAGGATTATTTTTACTAACGCCAGTTGTTAGTTCTACTTTCGCATCTTTTAATAATACCTTTAAAGAGCTACTAAATGGCGATATAGGTTTGCTTTTAATAGATGAGGCAGGGCAGGCAAATTTAACTAACGCATTAGGCGCACTACTTCGCTCAAAGATGGCTGTTGTAGTTGGTGATCCACTTCAACTTGAGCCTGTTGTAACATTACCACTAGCTTTAAATAATGCTATTTTGCGCTACTGTGATGCAAAGGATGAGTTTAATCTACTAAAATCATCAGTTCAACTTCGAGCCGATAAAGTACAAAATATTGGTACATATATAAAAGGAGAGGGTAAGTCCATTTGGGTTGGTTCGCCACTTATCGTTCATAGAAGGTGCGCCAACCCTATGTTTAAAATTTCAAACGAAACAACATATGATGATATGATGATGCTTGGTAGAAGTAGTGAAAGTAAACTTAGCGATCCTAACATCAAAACAGAATGGATTGATGTTAGTAGTGATGAATGGATAGGTAATTATAATAAAGCTGAAGGCATGATCGTTAAAGAGCTTTTAGATAGTAAGCTAGCCAAGCTAAAAGATAGCGTTAAAATAATAACACCTTTTAAAGATGTTTGTAAAAATTTAAAAGAGGCCGGTACTATTCACACCATGCAAGGCAAAGAAGCCGATGTTATTATCTTTGTCCTTGGCGGTGCTACAAAAGGTGCTAGAGCATGGGCTGCTAGTACGCCAAATTTACTAAATGTAGCACTAACAAGAGCAAAAGAGGTTGTTTATATAGTTGGCAACCGAGAAAATTGGTCTAATTTACCATATTTTGAGGTAGCAGCTAGAAAAATAGATAAAGGACAGATTTGAATCATTTTGCAAAACGCATAATCTCATGCCTTGATGTAAAAGATGGCAGAGTTGTAAAGGGTGTAAATTTCGTAGGACTTGTTGACGCTGGAGATCCTGTCGAGATAGCTAAAAGATACAATGACGAGGGTGCTGATGAGCTTTGCTTTTTAGATATCACTGCCTCTCATCTTGGGCGTGATACGATAGTTGATGTCGTAAAAAAGGTCGCAAGTAAGCTTTTTATCCCACTAACAGTTGGCGGCGGTATACGCACGTTAGATGATATATCACGGCTTTTAAATGCTGGCTGCGATAAAGTAAGCTTAAATTCATCAGCTATACAAGATCCAAATTTGATTGATGAAGCAGCTAAGAAATTTGGCTCGCAATGTGTTGTAGTAGCGATTGATGCTAAAAAGATCGAAAATGGCTATAGTGTTTTTATAAATGGTGGCAGGATCGATACCAAAAAAGATACCTTTGCTTGGGCAAAAGAGGTTGAGTCACGCGGAGCGGGGGAGATATTGCTAACGTCCATGGATAACGATGGCGTCAAACAAGGCTTTAATCTTGAGTTAACAAAGATATTTAGTACGCTTTCTATACCGACTATTGCAAGCGGCGGAGCTGGTAAGATGGAGCACTTTAAAGAGGCTTTTGAGGCCGGGGCTGATGCGTGTTTAGCTGCTTCGATATTTCACTTTGGCGAAATCGAGATAAAAAAGCTAAAAGAGTATCTCAAGGCAAATGGCGTTGAGGTTAGGCTCTGATGTTAGTTATCTCTGCTGGAAAAAATGAAATTTTTGACTTTGCTTTACCAATGGGTGTGGGACTAGTTGATATGGCGATAAATTTGACAAAATTTTTACAGAAACGAGCATGTATTGGAGCGGATGGAAAGAGTATAAATTTAAAAAATATCGATCCGCACTATCTTGCAAAGATCGAAGCTAAATTTGCAAACTCATCAAATCCAGAGCTACAAAATCTAAGCCAAAATTTATCAAAAAATCCTGAACAAAATTTGTATCAGATGCCAGAAAAAATAGTTTTCGTTGGCTCGGCAGGTCTTTATAAAAATGGTGAAATTTTGCAAATTTATGAAAGCTCAGTTGGGGCAAATGTCGAAATTTCCAGCGTAGAAAATAGATCTTATTCACCGATTGAGTATGAAATTTCTTCTATCGTTTCACGTGGAACTGTCAAAACAAATTCATCAAATTTCATAACGACAGACAAAAATTTGGCTCATAAGATGTTTGAAAAAGGCTATTTTTTAGAAAATATGGAGTTTTATTCTGTTCTAAAAGTAGCTCAAATTTTTAAAATTCCAGCTTATGGAATTTTCGTAGCAACAAATTTTTGTAATAAAAATGCACATGCTGATTTTATAAAAAATCATGCAGAGGCTAAGAAAATTCTAACAAAATATATAAAGGAAAATATGTGATAAATTTGCTTGATTTTAGTATTGATGAGCTAAAAGAGTTAGTTTCTCCGCCATTTAGAGCAACACAAATCTACGAGTGGATATATAAGAAAAATGCAACCGATTTCAGCCAAATGCTAAATTTGCCTAAAGATATGCGTCAAGGTCTGGCTGAAAAATTTTATATCGATCCTTTAAAATGTGTGAAATTTGAGCAAAGTAGTGATGGTTCGATCAAGTATCTTTTTGAGCTAAAAGATGGGCTAAAGATAGAGAGTGTTTTGCTCCCGATGAAAGAGGAGGTTAGTGATGAGAATGGAAAGATCAGTCGCCATGCTCGCTATACGGTTTGTGTTAGTTCGCAGGTTGGCTGTAAAATGGGATGTGCTTTTTGTCTAACAGCAAAGGGTGGACTTGTTAGAAATTTGACTGCCGGTGAGATCGTAGGGCAAATTTTATGGATAAAAAGAGAAAATAAAATACCTTATGAAAGACGTATAAATGTCGTTTATATGGGTATGGGTGAGCCACTCGATAATCTTACTAACGTTAGTAAAGCGATCAAAATTTTAGCACTTAACGAGGGTCTAGCCATATCGCCACGTCGTCAAACAGTTTCAACTAGTGGCCTTGGTAGCCAGATAAAAAAGCTTGGCGAGATGGATCTTGGTGTGTTATTGGCCATATCGCTTCATGCTGTTACTAATGAACTTAGAAGTCGCCTGATGCCGATAAATAAGGCGTATAATATCGAGGCTGTTATGGATGCTGTTAGGGGATTTCCTATCGATATGCGCAAACGCGTGATGTTTGAATACCTTGTTATCAAGGATTTAAACGATAGCGTGAGTGATGCCAAAAAGTTGGTAAAATTACTTCATGGTATAAAAGCGAAGGTAAATCTTATATATTTTAACCCACATGAGGGCAGTGAATTTGGACGACCTGAGCTTACCAGCATGCTAAAATTTCAAGAATATCTAAGAGATCACGGCGTTACTTGTACGATCAGACAGAGCAAAGGGCTTGATATAAGTGCAGCTTGTGGGCAATTAAAACAACGCAATGAAAGTGCAAAATTTAAAGCTATTTCCAGCAATAAAAATTTAAAAACACATTCACTTGAAGATAATAGTAAAGCCAGTGTGAGTTAGAATGAGTACACTTGATATAGCCGAAATAGTCTTTGTTGCTGTTGTGGTTTTACTTGGATTAGGGCTTATTTTAAAAGTTTTAAAAGATGAAAAAGATAGGCATAAATTCTAAGCCTTAACATCAAGATAAAGCCTAGCTCTCATAAAGAAATAAAATGGAGTGTTAATTACATAAACTACAAAATTATCATTATGGTATCTAAATGCGATAAACTTTGGCAAAAGCAGGTAAAGGTTTATGAGAAATAGAAATTTATTAAAAAATTTTAGACTAAAGTAAACCTTCTTTTGCAAATCTATAAAACTCGCTTTCAGCGTCAAATTTACTTTTTATGGTGTAAAAAATTTCATCAAATTTAAAAGAAATTTTATCTGAGTGAAGCAAGAGCCTTTTTGCTCCAGTTAAATTTATCCGTTCACGCTCGCTCATCTCTTTGTCTAAAATTTTCTCGATCTGCGGACGTGACAAACCATAAAGTGGTTCGCCAAGTATCTTGTGTTTCACATGAAACAAATGTAAGCGAATCTGATGCTGCCTGCCAGTGAGTGGGATAGCCTGAACCAAAGTCGTATCGATGTCGTCAAAATATTTGATCGGCAAAATTTTAGTCACCGCACTCTTGCCATTTTCACAAATTTGCATTCGCATTTTCACATCGTCGTAGTTGTTCGCTAGATCCATTTTGGCATCGATAGTAAATTCTCGCTCGATCTTGCCTTGTACCATCGCGACGTAGCTTTTAGAAACCTCTCTATTTTCAAAAATTTTCTTTAGTTTAATCGTAGAATTTCTATCTTTGCCCACGACTATCACGCCGCTCGTCTCAAAATCAAGCCTATGTGCCACGCTCGCATCTCGTCCAAAAAGCGTATAAATTTCATCATTTAGCGAGTACTCACAGTGTCTGCCATTTGGGTGACTCAGCACTCCACTTGGCTTGTCAAATACCGCAAAGCTCTCACACTCAAAGATCGGCTTAAGTCCCTTTGGCTCCGCCTCATAGTCGATCAAAAAAATATCGCCACACAAAATGGCATTTTTCTCACTCACGACACTACCGCCACATATCAGCCTACCTTTATCTATGAGGCGTTGCGCTTCTCTCATGCTAAAGCCAGTTTTCATTAAAATTTCATACGCTTTTTGTTTGTTTGTAGTGGCAATAAATTTATTTACGTAGGGCAAAGGTAATCCTTTTAAAAATGAGTAAGCTATCTTAAGCACAAATTTATAAGCATATAACCGACATTTCAGCACGGATTTTATATAATCCAAACTTAAATTTTATAAAATTATACTATGTGATTTTTAGCTTTCAAGGCTAAAATTTACTTTTATGATAAAGAAAAACTAATACAAAAAGGTTCAACAATGGTCGAAAGATACTCGCGTAAAGAGATGGCTGAAAAGTGGAGTATACAAGCAAAGTATGATGCTTGGCTCAAGGTAGAAAAAGCTGCTGTTAAAGCTTGGAATAAGCTTGGCTTCATAAGCGACAGCGACTGCGAGAAAATTTGCAAAAACGCTAAATTTGAAGTAGCTCGTATCGACGAGATAGAAAAGACGACAAAGCACGACGTCATCGCATTTTTAACAAGTGTCAGCGAGAGCCTTGGCGAGGAGAGTAGGTTTGTGCATTATGGCATGACCTCAAGCGACTGCATCGACACAGCTGTCGCCCTTCAGATGAAAGAGAGCCTAGAGCTCATCATCAGCGACGTTGAAGAGTTCATGCAAGCAGTCAAAAACAGAGCAAACGAGCATAAGCACACACTCATGGTCGGCAGAAGCCACGGCATCCACGGCGAGCCGATAACTTTTGGCCTTGTGCTTGCCATCTGGTATGACGAGATCGCAAGGGCGCTTAAGCTTATCAAAGACGCAAAAGATACGATCAGCTATGGCAAACTCTCAGGCGCTATGGGAAATTTAGCCCACGCTCCGATGGAATTTGAGGAGCTAACATGCGAGGAGCTCGGTCTCAAAGCTGCCCCAGCGTCAAATCAAGTGATCCAGCGCGACCGCTACGCCCACGTGGTGAGCGCTATCGCAGTTTTAGCCTCTACTTGCGAGAAGATAGCAGTTGCGGTTAGACATTACCAAAGGACCGAGGTTTACGAGGCGGAGGAGTATTTTAGCCCAGGACAAAAGGGCTCAAGCGCTATGCCACACAAACGCAATCCAGTCCTTAGTGAAAACATCACCGGCCTTTGCAGAGTACTACGCTCATACGTCACGCCAGCGCTTGAAAACGTCGCCCTTTGGCACGAGCGCGACATCAGCCACAGCTCGGTTGAGAGATTTATTCTGCCAGATATGTTTATCACGGCTGATTTTATGCTGGTTCGTATCAAAAATTTGATAGCAAATTTAGTTGTATATCCAGAAAATATGATGAGAAATTTAAATTTAACAGGCGGACTAGTCTTTTCACAGCGCGTGCTTTTACAACTGCCACAGCGCGGAATCTCTAGAGAGGACGCATACAAGATCGTTCAGCGCAATGCCATGAAAGTCTGGGCGGACTTACAAGAGGGCAAAAAAGCGATCGACGAGCAAGGTCATAGTTTATTTTTACAAAATTTGCTAAACGACGAGGACCTAACTAAGAGCCTTGGCAAAGATGAGATCAAAGAGTGCTTTGACTACAACTACTACACTAAAAACGTAGATAAAATTTTTGCCAGAGTCTTTGGCAAATAAATTTAACCACGAGGGGTAAACTTAACACCCCTCGTAGTTACTCCAACCACAAAAATAAAATAGGACACCATACTAATCTTAAACACACTATTTTTTTAGTTTATTGCTTTTAAATATTTTTATATGGTCATATTAAATTTTACGTAAAATATTAGTATTGCTGGCAAGTACATACAAACCGTAGGCTTTATTGGCAACAGACCATGGATAATTTTTAATAACTAAAGATTATTCATGAATTTATCATACTTATTTTTGCAATCTTTACTCTTTTAAAACAAGACATTCGGAGTAGATTACCTAATTGCTTTTATTTTTCTTGCTTTTGTGATTTGTTTTTATATTTAATAAGTAGCCTTTTAGCAAAGAGAGTTTTTATCTCCTTTTGGATAAAATCCCAAATTAAAATTTAACATGGAGAGATATTTTTGAAAGTTATAAAACGTAATGGTAGAACAGAAGAGCTTGATATAAGTAAGATCAAAAAATATACAAACGAAGCGGTCCTTGGACTAAGCAATGTAAGCCTTAGCGAGCTTGAAGTAGACGCGAAAATCCAGTTTAGAGATATGATAACTACTGAGGAAATTCAGCAAACCCTTATAAAAACAGCAGTCGATAAGATCGACATCGACCGCCCAAACTGGACATTTGTTGCCGCAAGGCTATTTTTATATGATCTTTATCACAAAGTGTCTGGCTTTAACGGCTACAATCACTTAAAAGACTACCTAGTAAAAGGTGAAAAAGTAGGCCGCATCATCCCTGGGCTAAAAGAGAAGTACGACCTAGAAGACCTAAACGCTTATATCAAGCCTGAGCGCGACCTTCAGTTTGCATACCTTGGTATCAAAACGCTTTATGATCGCTATCTCATCAAAGATAAGAATGGCATGCCAATCGAGCTACCACAGCATATGTTTATGGCGATCGCGATGTTTCTAGCGCAAAACGAGCTAGACAGTCAAGGCTGGGCTAAGAAATTTTACGACCTCATCTCTAAATTTGAAGTAATGCTCGCCACGCCAACGCTCTCAAACGCAAGGACTACACGCCACCAGCTAAGCAGCTGTTACGTAGGCAGTACGCCTGATAATATTGAAGGAATTTTTGATAGCTACAAAGAGATGGCGCTACTTTCAAAATTTGGCGGCGGTATCGGCTGGGACTGGAGCAAGGTGCGTGCGATGGGCGGCAGTATCGACGGACACAAAAACGCAGCTGGCGGTATCATCCCATTTTTAAAAGTGACAAACGACATCGCAGTAGCGGTCGATCAGCTAGGCACTAGAAAGGGTGCGATCGCTGTTTATATCGAGCCTTGGCACATGGACGTGAGTGATTTTCTTGATCTTCGTAAAAATTCAGGCGAAGAGAGACGCCGTGCACATGAGCTTTTCCCTGCGCTTTGGATAAACGATCTATTTATGAAGCGTGTCAAAGAAAATGGCCGCTGGAGTCTTTTTGACCCAGCTCAAGTAAGTGATCTTTGCGACCTTTACGGCGAGGAGTTTGAGAAGAGATACTTGGAGTATGAAAGCGACGAAAATATCCAGAAAAATACCATCCTTGCAAAAGAGCTTTGGAAGAAAATTTTAACTAGCTATTTTGAAACTGGCATGCCATTTTTGTGCTTTAAAGACAATGCCAACAAGGCAAATCCAAACGACCACGAGGGCATCATCAGAAGCTCAAATTTATGTACTGAAATTTTCCAAAACACAGCGCCAAACTACTATAAGATCAAGATCACTTACGAAGATGGTGGTGAGGAGCTATTTGACGAAGAAGAAGACGTCACTGTCGATAGTGGCATAACTAAAAAGGCCAAAAAGCTTAGCGCGCTTGATAGCCTAAAAGGCAAGCAAATTTTTATCGTAGAAAAAGAGAGCATCGAGGGCAAAACGGCAGTTTGCAACCTTGCAAGTATAAATTTAAGCAAGATAAACAGCAAAGAGGACATCGAGCGTGTCGTGCCGATAGCCATCAGGATGCTTGATAACGTTATAGACCTAAATTTCTACCCACACAAAAAGGTAAAACACACAAACCTAGCTTCTCGCTCGATCGGCCTTGGTGTCATGGGTGAGGCGCAAATGCTAGCTGAGAAAAATGTAAAATGGGGCAGTTACGAGCATTTGGCGCTGATTGATAGCATAATGGAAAACATAAGCTACAACGCGATCTACGCTAGCTCAAATTTAGCCGTAGAAAAGGGCGTCTATCCAAAATTTGAAGGCTCAAAATGGAGCAAAGGCATCATGCCGATAGACACCGCAAACGATAACGCAAAAGCGCTTTTAAACGACAAAGGTGGGCTATTTGACGAAAATATCTGCGACTGGGACAAGCTAAGAGAAAAGGTTAAGCGTGATGGTATGAGAAACGGCTACCTAATGGCGATCGCTCCAACTAGCTCGATCTCGATCCTTGTTGGAACCACTCAGACTATCGAGCCAGTCTATAAACGCAAGTGGTTTGAGCACAACCTAAGCGGTATGATCCCAAATGTCGTGCCAAATCTCAGCCCTGATACTTGGCAGTTTTACACGCCAGCTTACGAGCTTGATCAAAGAATTCTTATAAAAGCAGGCGCGATCCGCCAAAAATGGATCGATCAAGGTCAAAGTCTAAATATTTTCATGAGCTTAGACAAAGCAAGCGGTGGATACTTAAGTGAAATTTACACGCTTGCATGGGAGCTTGGACTAAAATCAACCTACTATCTACGCTCTGAAAGTCCAGATAGCGAAAAACTAAACGACGTAGCTGACCGCTCGATCGAATGTGAAGGTTGTCAGTAAATCTATTGGATATCTATGACTTTTTACCATAGGTATCCTTTGTATCCACATTAAAAACAAAAGGTAATTATTTTGTCCAGCTTAACAGATATTGAAAAAAGATATTTAGAAACGCTTTTTGAAATGGATACTGGCTATGTTTTAGATTTTACTGATCGGACTTTTTACGATTTTATACAAAATATCACTGGAATCGATATACATGCTATTAAATATAACATTTATGGAAGTTCCAAAGCAAAAAAATTAAGAGCCTTTTGGCAAACTGAAAGCGACGCAGTAAATGGAAGAGTATTAAAGAATTTATTGGAACGCTATAAATTTAATGTTGATAGCGGAAGGATTAAATTTAACAAAAAAATTTACAGTGAATGCATAAAAATCACCAATAGGCTTCTTGGTGTTCAAAATACTATAGATTCGGAAGATGAATTATTAAAGAAAAAATTTGATGACATTAATATTAAAGATTTATCTTTGGATTATGGACTAGAAAAGGTCTTGGAGTATAGAGTTACAGAGATAGATAAATGCTTGGGTATCGGTGCATATATGTCAGCAATTATACTATGTGGAAGTATCTTAGAATGTCTTTTGTTAAACTTTATGCTAAAAAATCCAAAACAATTTAATATATATAACGAATCTCCAAAAGACAAAACTGGCAAAGTGAAACCTTTTCAGGATTGGAAACTAGCAGAAATGATAGATGTATCTGGCGGGATAGGGATTTTGTCTCAAGATACTAAAAAATTTTCACACGAATTAAGAAATTTTAGAAACTATATACATCCTATGGAACAGATGGCTAATAATTTTAAACCTGACGACCAAACGGCTAAAGTTGCTTTTCAGGTTTTAAAAATGGCTATTTTAGATTTAAAAAAGCAAAGAGATACGAAACTATAATAGTATTAGTTTAACCTAATTATTTTATAAAAAATAATTAATTTTTAAAATTAATGTAACAAATAATAATTTATATTATATACCCTTAATAAAGTAAATATATCATTTAAGAAAACTTTCCAAAATTTTATATTTTTTGATAAATATTATTAAACAAAATAAAATAGTTATCTATTGTTTAAGCTTTCTTGTCCTATACTTTTAAACTTTATATTGAAAATTTAGAAGAAAGAGCGAGTAATGCGTGAGATTTTGAAGAGAGATGGCACAAGACAAGAATTTGTAGCATATAAGATAGTAGATGCGATAAAAAAAGCATTTGCTAGCGAAAATTTAGCTTATGATGAGAAAGTTTTTACAAATGTTGTCCAAGATATCTTTCAAAAATCAAGCGCGATAACAGTCGAAGACATCCAAGATGCGATCGAAAAAGAGCTATTTAATAGTGGATATTTCGACGTTTTAAAGAGCTTTATGCTCTACCGCCACACGCATAAGCTTCAACGTGAGCAAATTTTAGGCCTAAATGACGATACGACTTACATAAATTCAACTCAAACGATAAATGAGTATATAAATGGCACCGACTGGAGAATTTCTGCAAACTCAAACACAAGCTACTCAAACGCAGGACTCATCAACAACACCGCTGGTAAAGTTATCGCAAACTACTGGCTAGACGCTGTTTATAGCAAAGAAGAGGGTCTAGCTCATAGAAATGGCGACTACCACATCCACGACCTTGACTGCCTTACAGGATATTGTGCTGGCTGGAGCTTGCGAGCTTTGTTAAACGAGGGCTTTAACGGCGTTCGTGGCAGAGTTGAGAGTAAAGCGCCAAAGCATTTTAGAGAAGCGCTTTATCAAATGGCAAATTTCTTAGGAATTTTGCAAAGCGAGTGGGCTGGTGCTCAGGCGTTTTCTAGCTTTGACACCTACCTTGCGCCTTATGTTTTCAAAGATGATCTAAGTGACGCTGAGATCAAAAAGGCGATCACTAGCTTTATTTTTAACTTAAACGTTCCTGCACGCTGGGGACAAAGTCCATTTACAAACGTAACTATCGACATCACTTGCCCAAGCGACCTAAGAGATCAGATCCCAACGAGCGATGATATACACCTCTTTACAAATGTAAAAGATGAGAAAATTTTGAAAAAAGCAAACGAGCGTGGCAGAAAAAATTTGATCGATATGACCTACAAGGACTTCGAGCCTGAAATGGCACGCATAGATAAGGCATTTTATGAGGTTTTAACAGCTGGCGATAAGTGTTCACAGCCTTTTACATTTCCTATACCAACGGTAAATATCACAGAGGATTTTGACTGGGATAGCGAAGTGGCGGATGTACTCTTTGAAAATACCGCCAAAATGGGCTCAAGCTACTTTCAAAATTTTATCGGCTCACAATACACTTATGACGAAAATGGCAACAAGATAGAAAACGAAAAAGCCTACAAACCAGGACATGTTCGCTCTATGTGCTGCCGCTTGCAGCTTGATCTAAGGGAGCTTTTAAAACGAGGTGGTGGTCTTTTTGGTAGTGCAGAGATGACAGGCTCTATCGGCGTTGTTACTATAAATTTAGCTCGCCTAGGATACAACTTCAAAGGCGATAAAGTCGCACTTTATAACAGGCTAAGCTATCTTTTGGAGCTTGCTAAATCGACACTTGAAAAGAAGCGTAAATTTATCCAAGAGATGTATGACAGAGGGCTTTATCCTTATACGGCTAGATATCTAAAGCACTTTAATAACCACTTTAGCACGATTGGTATAAATGGTATGAACGAACTTCTTAGAAATTTTACAAATGATAAGGAGAATATCTCAACAAAATTTGGACGCGATTTTGCTATTGAGATGGTTGAGTTTTTGCGCGATAAGATAAGGACATTTCAAGAAGAGACTGGAAATTTATATAACCTTGAGGCGACTCCAGCTGAGGGCACGACATACCGCTTTGCCAAAGAGGATAAAAAGCGCTATCCAGACATCATCCAAGCAGGTGGTGGGGAGAATATTTACTACACAAACTCAACTCAGCTTCCAGCAAATTTTACAGATGATGCTTACGAGGCGCTTGATTTGCAAGATGATCTTCAGACTTCATACACTGGTGGTACAGTATTTCACCTTTATATGAAAGAAAGGATCAGCTCACCTAAAGCTTGTAAGGAGCTTGTAAAGAGCATAATCTCAAATTATAAGCTTCCATATATCACGATAACGCCAGTATTTAGCGTTTGTTCAAAACATGGCTACATTGCTGGAGAGCATGAATTTTGTCCGCTTTGTGATGCAGAATTAATAGAAAAAGAGAAAAACAATTCCAAATAAGGAGAGGAAATGACAGAAAAAGAAATTTTGGAAAAAGTACAAGATAAACGCACAAAATGCGTAGTCTATACTCGTGTTATGGGTTATCATCGCCCAGTTGAGAGCTTTAACCTTGGTAAAAAAGGTGAGCACAAAGAGCGTATTAAATTTGACGAATACGCAAGTTGCTGCAAAAGATAATCACCGCAGCCAATAAAAATATAAAAAACTCAAATAAAAAAGGCACAATCTTCTGTGCCTTTTAAATCTCAAAAGGTCCATAAATTTGCATAAAGTCTTTAGTATAACGCCATTTACTACGCTTGATTATCCAGACAAAGTGGCTGCGGTAGTTTGGTTTGCAGGCTGTAATATGCGATGCGTGTATTGCTACAATATAGAAGTTGTAAATTCAAATGGCAATATAGAAATGGCTGAGGTTTGTAACTTTTTAGATCGCCGCATAGGCAAGCTAAATGGCATCGTCTTTAGCGGTGGCGAATGCACAGCAAATCCTTTGTTTTTGAAGCTTGCAAGAGAGGTTAAGTCAAGAAATTTTTGCCTAAAGGTCGATACAAATGGCTCTCATATTGAGATTTTAAAAGAGGCGATAGGAGAAGGGCTGATTGACTATGTTGCACTTGATTTTAAAGCGCCAAAAGATAAATTTACGGGCGTAACTGGCTCAAATTTATATGAAAAATTTATTAGCACACTAAAATATCTGCTTGAGATAAATTTCGATTTTGAAGTAAGAACAACCGTGCATGCAGATTTTTTAGATGAAGCAGATATTTCTTTGATGTCTGAAATTCTTTATGACCTTGGATATAGAGGCAATTATTATTTGCAAAAATTCCTTAGCACAGGTGAAAATTTTGGAAATTTAGTTGATGCTAAAAGTAGCTTTGATCTGAAAAAAATCATCTCAAAACTTCCTATCAAACTAAGAAATTTTTAAATTTCTACTCATTATTTTTAACAAAAATTTTTGCTTTGCAAAACTATAATCATTAAAACTAATAAGGAGAAACTATGCAAAATTTCAGCTTTTTAAACCCTACTAAAATAGAATTCGGCAAAGATAAAGAGCAAAACATCGGCAAATATATGAAAGAATTTGGCGCAAAAAAGACGCTCATCATCTATGGCAGCGACAGGGTCATAAAAAATGGCCTTTTTGATGTCGCAGCAAAGAGCCTAAGTGCAAATGGCATCGAGTTTTGCAAGATCGGTGGTGTGAAGTCAAACCCAGTGCTAAGCAAGGTGAATGAGGCTATAAATTTAGCTAAAAAGCAAGGCGTCGATAGTGTGCTAGCCATAGGCGGTGGCTCGGTGCTTGATAGCGCCAAGGCTGTGGCTGCAGGAGTTAAATATAACGGCGACGTTTGGGACTTTTTTACTGGCAATTGCCCAAAAGAAGCGCTTATGATCTTTGATATCATAACGCTTGCTGCAACTGGCTCAGAGATGAACGGCGGCGCAGTCGTCACAAATGAAGCCACAAAAGAGAAATTTGCCATGCATGGAGCATGTCTTTACCCAAAAGTATCGGTGGTAAATCCGCTTCTTCAAGCAAGCGTTAGCAAGGAGTACTTGGTCTATTCAGCCTCAGACATCATCGCTCACAGCATCGAGGGCTACTTTACGGCGAGCATTCAGCCTGAGATCATAAATTTATACATCGAAGCAAACATCAAAACCGTCATGAAAATGACTGAAATTTTACTAAAAGAGCCTGAAAACTATGGCGCTAGAGGCGAGTTTGCTTGGGCTGCGACGATGGCGCTAAATGGCCTAACTTACGTTGGCACGGCTGGCTACTCTTATCCAAACCACATGATTGAGCACGCCATAGGTGCGGTGGTTGATTGCGCGCACGGGGCTGGGCTAAGTGTGGTGATGCCAGCTTGGATGAAGTGGTATAAGAGTAGAAATTTAGAGGCATTTAAGCGCTTTGGCAAAGAAATTTTTGGCGTAGATGACGCAGACGAGGCTATTAAAAAGCTAAAAGAGTGGTTTAGCAAGATTGGCACACCTACAAGCCTTATTGAAATCGGCGTTGATGAGACAAATTTAGACGAGATTATGGCTTTAGTTTATGACTACGCCAAGAGTAGGGGCTTGGAGCAAATTTATACAAAAGAGGCAATAAGTGAAATTTTTGCCTTAGCGAGATAGAATTTATCTAAATTTTACAAAGGAAAGATATGAAAAAGATCGCCCTTATAGCTGGAGCTAGCGGTGCTGTGGGAAGTGAGATTTTAAAAAATTTATGTGAGAGTGAGCATTATAGTAAGGTTATCGCTCTTGCTAGGCACGAGCTAGAATTTACTCATGAAAAGCTTGAAGTAAAAGTAATAAATTTTGACGAGCTAAAAGATGAGGTGCCATTTATCGCTGATGACGTATTTTGCGCGCTTGGCACGACGATGAAAGCGGCAAAGCACAAAGAGCAGTTTTATAAAGTCGATGTGACCTATCCGCTAAATTTTGCCAAATTTGGCTTGGAGTGTGGGGCAAAACGCTTTGTTTTACTCTCGGCTGCAGGTGCTAGCAGAAAGTCAGGCTCGTTTTACCTAAAGGCAAAAGGCCAAGCAGAAGCAAAGATAAAAGAGCTTGGATATAGCTCATTTCACGTCGTTAGGCTGCCACTTATCGAGGCTGAGAGAAAGGACTTTAGGCTTGGTGAGTATCTGGCGATAAAGGCGTTTAAATTTATCCCAAAAGGCTTTTTTGACGAGTATCGTCCGATGAGAGCGGCTGATATCGCTAAAGTGATCGTGCAAGTAGTGCAAGATGACCACAGCGAGGGTGTCAAAATTTATAGCCCTATGGAGTATGCTAAGTGAAAAGATACATCGCCATCACTGGAGCAAGCTCAGGCATAGGAGCGGCCGCGGCAAAGGCATTTGCAAGGCGCGGGGAGAATTTGATCCTTATTGCAAGGCGGGGCGAGCTTTTAGAAGAGCTAAAAGGCGAGATAGCTAAATTTGCAAATGTCGATATGATGATAGAGCTTTGCGATCTCTCAAAGCAAGAAAATGCCCTTTCTCTTTGGCGAAAATTAGAAAAATTTGAGCTAAAAGCGCTTATAAACAACGCTGGCTTTGGCGACTATAACAAGGTCGGCGAGCAAAATTTAGAAAAAATCACGCAGATGATAAATTTAAACATCATCTCACTTGTCACGCTCTCAACGCTCTTTACTAAAAAATATAAAGACAAAGATACGCAGCTTATAAACATCTCCTCGATAGGCGGCTACAAGATCGTGCCAAACGCCGTCACGTACTGCGCTAGCAAATTTTTCGTAAGTGCCTTTAGTGAGGGGCTTTACCACGAGCTAGCACAGGACAAGCAGGCAAAGATGCAGGCTAAAGTGCTGGCCCCAGCTGCCACAAAAACAGAATTTGGCATGGTGGCAACCAGTAAAGAGAGCTACGACTACGACAAAGCGTTTAAAAAGTACCACACGAGCGAGCAGATGGCGGAGTTTTTGCTGCGACTTTATGATAGCCATTACTGCGTTGGCTCGGTGGATAGAGATAGCTTTGAGTTTAGCCTAAGCAAGCCAAAATTTGACTACGCGATCAAATACGAGCCAAAAGATAACTAGACGCTAAAGCCTTGGTAGCCTACGCCAAGGCCAGTAAAACAAAAAGTAGGACAAAATAAAAAGGCAGATCATGAAATGCGTTAGAGTTGCTATTTTAGGGGTTTGTTTGGTAGGCGCTTGCTTTGGCGGCGAGCTTAAATTTGATGAAAAGAAATTTGAGCTAAAAAGCGTGCAAGTTGGCGAGAAGACGCTTAAATTTAGAGCTTATGAAGGCATAGTCTATGTGACAAAGCCGGTTAGCGACTATCAGGTGCTAAATTTTTATGTGCCAGAGGGTAAATTTAGCGACCAAAAAGGGGCTATCTTTATGCCAAACGCGATCGGTGGCTACATGAGCGCAATGCCACCAAAGCCAGAAATCCAAAATGAAAAGCCAAATGCCACTCTTGAAGCGCTTCTTAGAGGCTACGTCGTGGCAAGCGTTGGCGCTAGGGGCAGGACGCTAAAAGATGGCGAGAAATTTATCGGCAAAGCGCCAGCTGCGATAGTCGATCTAAAAGCGGCCGTTAGATATCTTAAATTTAACGATAAATTTATGCCAGGCGACGCAAATAAGATCATCTCAAACGGCACTAGTGCAGGAGGCGCGATGTCAGTACTTCTTGGAGTAAGCGCAAAGGCAAAAGAGTATGAGCCATATCTTAAAGAGCTAGGCGCTGCAAATGCGGACGATCAAATTTATGCCGCTTCAGCCTACTGCCCTGTTACAAATTTGGAGCATGAAGACGAGGCGTATGAGTGGATGTTTGGGGATTTGGATAAATTTGAAAGGATTGATTTTACAAGTCTTGACGCGAGCACTTTTAACGACAGAGGCAAAAAGCCAAAGATGATCAAAGGCGAGCTAAATGCCACGCAAAAAGAGCTCTCGCGCGAGCTAAAGAGTAAATTCCCAGCCTATCTAAACTCGCTAAATTTAAAAGACGCCAAAGGCCACGTGCTAAGCCTTGATGAAAACGGCGAGGGCAGCTTCAAAGAGTATATAAACACCCTTATTTCAAAGGCATTTACTGCTACAAAAAGCAGCGACAAAAGTACTCTCACGCCTAAATTTATAACTCTTGATACGCAGGGCTGCTCGCTTGGATATACATTCAAATTTGAGGACTTCATCGCCTCGCTAAAACGAGCCAAGGCGGTGGTTGCCTTTGACGGATTTGGGCTAGAAAATCCTGAAAACGACCTCTTTGGCGATAGCAAAACGCCTGCAAAGCACTTTACTAAATTTGCAAAAGAGCGAAGCGGCGGCGAGATGGCAGACGCTAGCGTCATAAAGATGATGAATGCGATGAACTACGCTAAAAATAATGAAGCGGCGAAATTTTACCGCATAAGACAGGGCACAAACGACACCGACTTAGCCCTTGCCGTACCTGCTATGCTCGCGCTTTCGCTTAAAAATGCTGGCAAAGAGGTTGATTTTGAAGCGGTCTGGGGACAAGGACATGGCGGCGACTACGATTTAGACGAGCTTTTTGCTTGGATTAAAAGAGTGGTTGAGAAATAAATTTAAGGAAATTTGATGATTAAAAAGCTATTTTTATTAGTATTTTCGGCAGCTTTTGCCTTTGGGGCGGAGGCGAAAGTGAGCTTATACGAGCTGCTTTCAACGCCAAATAACAAGAGCTTGCTGAGACAGCTTGGCAGGGAAAATATCCTTAGCTCAAAGAGTGAGCCAGGCACGCAGGCGATCTTTTTTATGAGCGCAAAGAGTAAGCCAGAGCTATTTTACGTGCTTGAGTTTTACGAGGACGAGGCGACTTATAAAAAGCATCTAAACTCGGCGCATTTTAAGAAATTTGCAAGTGCAAGTGCTGAAATTTTGGCTAGTAAAAAGGCTATTGGTGTAAAAAAGAGGGCTGCGTTTTCTAAAAATTTAACGCCAGAGAGGCTAAAAGATGCCTACTTTCACATCACAAATTTAAGCCTTAAGGCAAAAAGCGATGCGAAATTTGAAAAGATCATCAAAAAATATATGCAAAAAAGCGTAGATGAGGGCGCTTACGCGCAGTTTGCCTTTAGTCAAAAGGACGCGGCAAACAAAATGGGTGCTGGTTGAAATTTACAAAGACGAAGCTAGCTTTGAGAGCTACCGCCACAGCGAAAACTACAAAGCTTACGCCAAAGAGCGAGCTGTGCTAATAGACGAATTTGACGGCTTTGGTCTCAAAAACGAGACCTCATTTAGTAAGGTAAAATTTTAGGAGATGTTATGAAGAAAATTTCACTTTTTTGCGCACTAGCGCTTGTTAGCAGCACGGCTTTTGCCCTTGATAAGGCAGGATGTGAGAGTTTAAAAGATGTGAAAATTTTAAACAATGAGATGATAGATGCGCTGTGGAATGAAAAGGATAAAGAGCATGCTAGCTAAGAGTAAGACCTACGCTGGTAAGGAATTTTTGGTGTGTGCGTATCCAAAGGTGGCTACATACGTGGGTGGCGACACGAGCAAGGCTAGTAGCTTTGTTTGTAAATAAATTTAAAGAAGTAAATTTAAGGAGAGAAAATGAGTGAAATTTTAGTCGTATCAGGTCATACCGACCTTGAAAATTCCTTTGCAAATAAGATCATTTTAAGTGAGCTAAAAAAGCAGGTGCCAGAGGCTAAATTTGACATACTAAGTGAGCTTTATAAAAACTACGCTATCGATGTAAAAGCCGAGCAAGAAAAGCTAGTAAAGGCTGACGTGATCGTGCTTGTTTATCCATTTTTTTGGTACGGCGTACCATCGCTTTTACAAAAGTGGTTTGAAGATGTGCTAGTTCATGGCTTCTCTCATGGCAGCAAGGGAGATAAGCTACATGGCAAAAAGCTAGTGCTTTCATTTACCTCTGGCGCGCCTGAGGAGCTTTATAAAAAAGAGGCGCTTCAGCGCTATGACATAGAGGAATTTTTGCCGCCACTTAAGGCACTAGCAAATACTTGTGGGATGGAGTTTACAGGATATGTTTATAGCGGAGAGCTATCGTATCAGAGCAGGCACGATGAGGCAAAGCTTGCTTTGATGAAGCAAAAGGCACTTGATCATGCAAAAAGACTAGGCGAGCTGATAGGTAAAATTTCATGATACCAGCAAAATTTTATAAATATGTTTTTGCGTTTATAATGTCAGCATTTATGGCATTTTTTATGTCATTTGTGCTGACATATTTAAACCTTGGCTTTGTTGATGGCTTTGTAAAAATTTGGCTAATCGCTTATGTAAAAGCCTTTGTAGTGGCGTATCCTGTGCTTTTGCTAGTTTCTCCATTTGTAACAAAACTCACACAAATTTTATGTAAAAAATAAAATAATAATATACGTTATCAATAAAAATTATTATTTACTTATTTTAATTATTTGGTTATAATCCAATCAAAATTTATCAAAATAGGAGTCAAAATGAGACAGTACGAAACATACAAATGCGAAAAATGCGGTAACGAGATCGAGGTGCAAAAGGTTGGCGGCGGTACACTAACCTGTTGCGGCGAAGAGATGAAATGTGTGACTGAAAATTTAACAGCGGTAAATTTGATGAAGGCATTTGCTGGCGAGTCACAAGCTAGAAACAAGTACGAGCTTTACGGTGACCTAGCCAAAGAAGCAGGCTATCACGCGATAGCTAGACACTTTTACGAAGCAGCTGAAAACGAAAAATGGCATGCAAGAGCTGAGTTTAAGAAATATCACGAGATGATGAACGATCCGATCGATAAGATGGATAAAAATTTACTTGACGCTGCAGCTGGCGAAAACTACGAGCATACGACGATGTATCCAGACTTTGCAAAGATCGCAAAAGAAGAAGAGCTAAGAGATGTTGAGAGGCTATTTAACGCGATCGGCAAGGTTGAGGTTGAGCATGAAAGAGAGTATTTAGAGCTTAAAAAGATGCTTGATGAAGAGGGCTTTTTTGAGAGCGACGAGGAAGATATCTGGGTTTGTGAGGTGTGCGGACACGTTCACAGAGGCAAAAAAGCTCCAGGCGCTTGCCCACTTTGCAAAGCTCCAAAAGAGTATTTTAAGCGCGAATTTCTAGGCTAAAAAGCCAAAATTAGTCAAGGTGTTTGCCTTGACTATTAATTTAAGTCATAAAATATTATAAAAATGATACAATCCTTTCAAATTTTCACAAGGAGAAAGAGATGAAAAAATCACTTTTAGTTTTAGCTACTCTTGGCTTTACACTAAGCCTAAACGCTGCAGATCTTACAGATACTTGCAAATCATACTTCTCAGACATCGATAAGATGGTTGAAGCTTACAAACAAGCTGGTCAAGAGCAACAAGTAAAAATGTATGAAGATCAAAAGAAACAATCAATGGATCAGCTAGCTTCTTTACCAAAAGAGCAACAAGACGCTACTTGCAAACAAGCTAAAGAGATGTTTGCTCAAGTAATGGAACAAATGAAAAAACAAGGTCTTTTAAAATAAATTTTATGGCTAGTTTTTCTAGCCATACCCTAATCCTCTTTTTCTAACTCGTTATTTACGCCTATCTCTTTTACTTCTATATCTTTTTGCTCATCTGGAGACAAGCGTTTAAAATTTTCAAGTCTACTAACAAGGCCATCTCTACCACTAAAACTTGATGCAAGGGCGTTAAAATGTTTATTTGCAGTATTTAGTGTATTGCTAAGTCTATTCATGTGCTCGGCCACATTGCGGACTTTATCATAAATTTTAATCGCACTCTTTACGATATTTTTGGCCTCTTCATTGCCACGCTCTATGCGCCATAAATTTGCCACTGTGCGAAGAATAGGCATAAGCGTAGTGTGAGATACTAGTATTACGCGCTTTTGAAACGCATAGTCAAAAAGTGAACTATCAAATTTCATAGCCTCGATATATGCTGGCTCAATTGGTATAAACATCAATACAAAATCAGGACTATCAGGTACGATCTCGCCGTAATTTTTGCTATTTAAGCTATCTATGTGATTTTTCATAGAAGCAATATGCTCTTTCAATGCTAAATTTAGCTCCTCTTCGTTGCTGGCTGTGATAGCCTTTTCGTAAGCTATAAGTGAGACTTTAGAATCAACTATTAGATGCTTGCCGTCTGGTATCTTTACTATAAAATCAGGAATAAGACGTTTGCCTTCTTCGTTTTTGAAATTTTGTTGGGTCAAGTAATGCTCATCTTTTACAAGTCCAGAAGCCTCAAATGTGCGTTCAAGCTGTATTTCACCCCAGTTTCCAAGTGTTTTATTGCTACCTTTTAGTGCAGTGGCTAGTGAGTTTGCCTCTTTTGACATTGAGATACCAATTTCACTTATGTGCTTAATCTGCGTTCCTAGCGCGCTCATACCTTTAACGGATTCGTCGTGGACTGCATTTACACGCTCTTGAAAGGTTGAAATTTGCTCCTTTAGTGGCTTTAGTAAAAGATCTAAAGAATTTTGGCTATTTTGTGTGAAATTTGCACTTTTTTCTTCAAATATTTTATTTGCAAGATTAGAAAATTCCAAATTTAACTCATTTTTTACTTTTAATAAATTTACCTCTTGCTCTTTTAGGCTATTTTCTTTTGCTTCTATTTCATTTCTAAGTACAGCCATATCACGTTTTAATCTATTTTCTCTCTCACTCACTTCAGCTAAAGCATTTTTATTTTGATTTAGCTCAGCTAGTGTTGCAGTAAAATTTGCCTCGTTATTCTTGGCCCTTTCATTTGCTGTACCGATACTCTCTTTAAGCTCGTTTATCACGCGCTCCATCGCATCTTCAGCTTCGTCTTTTTGTGCTATTTTGGTTTTTAGCGCATCGATCTCACTGATGAGCTCGTCTATTCGCTCGTGATTTGACATAAGCCTTGCTTTTTGCTCGCTAATTAGTTGCAGATTTTCACTATTTTTAGATACTAAATTTGTTAGATTTGATGAAATTTCAAAATTTTCTTGCTCTTTTTGCGCCAAATTTCGCTTTAGTTCGAGTTTGTCCCTATTAAATGAATAGATGACAAATATCGCAATCAAAAATAGTAGTCCTAAAAATATGGCAGCATAAAAATAGAAATCTTGTTGCATTTAGTATCCTTAAAAAATGAAGAAATTTTTATATTTTTATAAAAGCAAAGAGACTACTCCTCGCTTTTGTAATAAATTTTTATGCTTCTAGCACTGCTCCGTTGCTTGCGTTTGTGACTAGTTTGCGGTATTGCCTTAGCCAGCGAGATGTTAGCGGTTTATCAACTGGCTTAAATTCTGCTCTTCTCTTTGCGATCTCGGCTTCGCTTAGGCGAACGTTTATCTCGTATTTATCGACGTCTATATCGATTATGTCGTCATCTTGTAGCAAGCCTATCATGCCACCCTCGGCTGCTTCTGGGCTCACGTGGCCGATGCTTAGACCTCTTGTCGCCCCGCTAAAGCGACCATCTGTGATGAGCGCCACGTCTGCGCCAAGGCCTCGTCCCATGATGAGTGAAGTAGGGCTTAGCATCTCTTGCATGCCAGGGCCTCCGCGCGGACCTTCGTATCGGATGACGACGACATCGCCTTTATCTACTTTACCGCTTGAAATGCCAGCTATTGCTTCATCTTGTGAGTTAAAGCAGACTGCTTTACCACTAAATTTACGCTCGCCAACGATGCCAGCTGTCTTGATTACACAGCCTTGCTCGGCTAAATTTCCAAACAAAATGGCAAGTCCGCCAACTTGTGAATAGGCGTTTTCTACTTTGTGAATGATGCTTTCATCTTTGATGTCACTTACCTTTACACGCTCTCCTAAAGTTTCGCCACTAACTGTGAGATTATCCAAATTTAGCATGCCATTATCTCTGCGTGAAATTTCTTTTATTACTGCATTCATGCCACCAGCTCTACCGATGTCCTCCATGTGCACATTTGGTAAGCTTGGGCTGATTTTAGCGATATGAGCGATATTTTGGCTGATTTTATTTAGCTCTTTGATATCTAAATTTACGCCTGCCTCTCTTGAGATGGCTAGCATGTGAAGAACGGTGTTGCTGCTGCCGCCCATCGCCATATCAACGACAAGAGCGTTGCGGATCGCTTTTTCATTTAGTATGTTTCTGATTTTAAATTTCTCATCAAGTGCGATCTCACAGATCCTGCGAGCAGCCTGTCTAATAAGCTCCTCACGCTCTGGGGTTAGTGCTAGGATAGTGCCGTTGCCAGGGAGTGCTATGCCCATCGCTTCACAAAGTGTGTTCATAGAATTTGCTGTAAACATACCGCTGCAACTACCACCGCTTGGACATGCATTGCACTCGATATCTCTTAGCTCGGCTTCGTCTATCTCTTTGGTCTCAAATTTACCAACCGCCTCAAACGCAGTCGCAAGATCTATCGGCTTGCCATCTTTTGTGTAGCCTTTTTTCATTGGGCCACCGCTTACAAACACTGTTGGGACATTGACCCTTAAAGCACCCATAACCATGCCAGGGACGATCTTGTCGCAGTTTGGCATACAAACGAGTGCGTCAAGTGCGTGAGCGTTCATAACGGTTTCTATCGAGTTTGCGATGATCTCGCGGCTAGGCAAGCTATATAGCATGCCACCATGTCCCATCGCGATGCCATCATCCACGCCGATGCAGTTAAACTCAAATGGAATACAGCCATTTTTGCGAATTTCATCTTTTAAAATTTGTGCGTATTTGTTTAAGAAAAAGTGGCCAGGTATGATCTCTATAAAGCTGTTTGCGACGCCGATAAATGGTTTATTAAAGTCATCGTCTTTTAGTCCAGTAGCACGTAAAAGTGAGCGGTGTGGGGCTCTTGTGTAGCCTTTTTTTATTATGTCGCTTCTCAAATTTGATCCTTTTTTAAAATTTGAGAGGATTTTATCACATATAAAGTATCAAAGATTTTAAAAAATTTTTGCAAATTTGAAAATTTTTTTATTACATAAATAACACATTAAATTTGTAAAATTTATCCAAAAAGGATGAGCTAAATAGCTACGAAATTTCGGCAATTTTAATCAAAGCAGTATGCAAAATAATAACGTAAAAATATTATCAATGTGTTATAAATATTGATTTATAGGGCTTTATTGTACCCTGGTACAATTTACAAGACTTATGAAAATTTATACAATGCGATAAAATTTTTTAACAAGGATGATAAAATGATCGCAAAAACAGAGGGCATAAAAGTGATGCCAATGCAAACTAAAATTTTAAATTCTGGCACAAACTTTTATGAAAATAACTTCACAAATACAACTTTAATTTTTCCTTTTTACGCGAAGAAGTAAAACAACTTCTAATCTCCAAAACAAGAGCGATTTAGCTTTTATTTTAAATTTAATTTATAGTTAAGAGAGTTTTATATGCAAAGTGAAAAAACAGAAATTTTACTTGATGAAGTGAATGAAACAATAGATTCGATATTTAGAACCTGTAATAAAAATGGTGGAACAAAGAAAGCTTTGGAAAATAGAAAGCTAAATAAAGAAATTTTAAAAGATAAATTTGCATCGATCTTTTTAAAATTTGACCAGATAGATGATGATAATTTTAAAAGCATAGTTCTTTCAAGTGATGAGACAAAAGAGCTAAGCGATATGGTAAAAACATTCGAAGCGGATAAAGATATAGACTTGCCAGAACTAGAGCGAGCGATAAATTTTAACCTTACTAGAATCAAAGAAGCAATCTATAAATTTCAAAACAACAACTAAAAGCTGGTGCGAGAAAAATCTCACACCAGATACTGCTAATAACTAAATACCTCCGGATTAATAACCATCGCCCTATAAGCGACATCATCTCTTGAAGCAGAGTCCACATCCATCTCAAATTTGATCTCATTTGTCTTTGGATCGATCTCAACTAAGACCATTTTGATAGTCTTGTCAGGGCGAAGTAAATTTACATTTGAGCTTGAGATGAAGTAGGTATTTTTATCTTTTTGCCACTCGACGTTGCTAGTAACTGCGCTATAAAAGTCAAAGCCACGCTCTTTGCCAAACTGCCAAGTTTGTTCAACCGTGCCCTTTTTCTCATCTATCTTGTACTCAACCGCGCGGGAGTATTTATCCTCTTTAAAGGCTGGTTGCTCCATGCCTCTTGCATCGCCATTGTCAAAGACGCTTAGGTGTTTTATGCTGCCTTTGTTGTCGTATCTTGGTGTTAGCCATGCGGTGTGCTGAGTCCATGACCAGTCAAATTCGCCCTCGCATTTTGAGTTTTCGCATTTTATCTTATTACCTTTGCTATCGACTGGAGTTAGCACTTTGGCTTTAAATTCTTCACTCCAGCCCTCAAGCGAAGCTAATATCCATTTTACTTTCTTGTCACGTCCTATCTTTACGATGCCTTGGTGGCGAAGTGAGAGGATGATGCTATCGTCGCTCTCATCGTATGAGATAGAGTTTACGTGAGCCCAGTTTCTACCTGTGCCAGTAGAGGTGATGTCGCCAAATGGTAGATCATTACTTATCTTTATCTCTTTTGCGTCCATATCGATATTTAGGCAAACAGCTCTAGCATCAAGCGCTTTTATGAGGTTGCTGCGGTAGACGTTGTTACCAAAAATTTCATTTAGATCCCACTCTTCGACCACTTTACCGGTGCTATCGACCTCGATGATGTGATCTCTTATAGTGTGAGAAATTTTGCCGTCTTTGTGATGGTAGTTGTATTTGCCAACTCTAAGAAGTGCGTGATCGTCCTTTAATGGCATAACTTCATGGCTTAGATCGATGTAGCCTCTTGGAAGTGGGCGGTTATAAATTTCTTTTCCCATAAGGTCATATCTTAGATATCTTTGAGCCATGCCAAAGCTGATATCGCCATTTTTTAGCTGATGAAAGCCCATCATCATGCCCCCATCCATCACTCTGCGCTCACTACGGTCGTAAAATTTCTGATAGTCAAGATACCATCTAACCTCACCTTTGGTGTCTACGATGTAGTTTTCGGTAAAGTCGTTCCAGCTAGCAGCTCCGCCATTTTTCCAATCAAGTGGTTTATAGACGCTTGTGATCGTGTTGTTTATGAGATAGAGCCTGTTTTTAAAGGCAGGATCGACCTTTTTGACGCGAGTCTTTTGCATGTGATAAAATCTAAAATCACGGCTATATGTGACGATAGGCTGGGCGTAAATTTTATACGTTTCTACCTTTTTAGCTCCGTTAAATGTGTAGCTTACGACTACTTCATTTAGATAGTCAGGGTAAAGTCCCCAAATAGGCACACCATCATGCGTTAGCAGGGCATGCTCTGAGACGTTATAATCGATATCGATACCACCATCTGGCTTGCCTTTTACTTTGACATGGATATCTTTGATGTCTTTGCCAGCTCTATCGATGATAGCAGTTAGCGGCGATACGTCGTAGGGGTTTATAAAGACTGATCCAAGCTCGCCTTGAACCTTTACGTGATGAGCCAGGACTCCAGCCTCTAGTGGCGTGATGCCTATACTAAGACCACTAACCAAAACAGCCGCAAGGGCAACAGAACCTAAGAAATTCTTGCTCATTTTCGCTCCTTTAATAAAATTTAATGATATCTTACTACCCAAATTTCACACAAAACTAACGCTTATATGAAAAGTGGCTTAAGTAAATTTATCAAGAAGTCGTTTTAAAGAGTAAAAATAAAAAGAAGAATTTAGGGGCAAACGCCCCTAAATTTTAGTTATTTGTATCAAATTTCTTAAGAGAAAAAAGAACAAATTTATAGCTAACAAATAGCGTCACTGGCCAAAGTATCAAAAAAATTCCTGCTTCTAACATCTTTTATCCTTAGTATGCGTGATGATCGTTTTTGATCTCGTCTTGCGTGATCTTCTTGTTATCTATCGCTCGCCAGACGACGATGATATAAGTAAGCACTACTGGCACTAGCAAACTAACATAGGCCATAACGCCAAGTGTGTAGTGACTTGAGCTTGCGTTTTTGATAGTTAGCGAGCTAGCAAGGTCGCTAAATGACGGATAAAATGCTGTGCCATTTAGTCCTGTTATTAAAAATAGCGCGGTTACAGCAAGTGTAACGCCAACGCCATAAGCAAAAATTCCACGTATGCTTTTTGTAAATGCTCCTTGGAAAATCCCAACAAGTACCAAAACAACGCCAACAAGAAGCAATATACCAACGATAGGCATCTCGATCAAATTTATAGCGTATTTGTAAGGCATAAGGCTAACTACGCCATTTACGTCGTATGCAAAGCCATCTTTTGTAAGCACCCAAGCAAGAAATCCTAAGAAAAATGGCAAGAATAGCACGGTGTTGATAAGTAGCTGTTTTCTAGCGTTTTGTATAAATTCGCCATCAGCGATGTTATTCATAAGATATAAGCAGCCACCTATGCGAGACAGGAAAAACATCGCTATTCCAAGCAAGTACAAGTAAGGATTTGCCAATGCTTCAAGGCCGCGAAATGGAGTCTTCCACTCGACAAAATTATGCTCATTTAGCACAAAGTCGCTTCCGCTAAAAAATGTACTAACAGCCATACCAATAAGAATAACGCCAAGTGAGCCATTTATGAAAAGGAAAATTTCATAAGTTCTAGCGCCTAAGAAGTTATCGGGCTTTTTGCGGTACTCGTAGCTTACAGCTTGGATGATAAAGCAAAATAAAATAGCCAGCCAAACCCAGTAAGCGCCACCAAAACTCGTAGCGTAAAATAGCGGGAACGCCGCAAAGCACGCGCCTCCAAACATAACAAGCGTCGTAAATGTAAGCTCCCATTTTCTACCGATAGAATTTATGAGCATATCTTTTTTCAGCTCGTCCTTGCCAAGGCTAAAGATGAGCGACTGACCGCCTTGAACAAACATCATAAATACCAAAAGTCCGCCAAGAAGGCTAACTATAAACCACCAATAAATTTGTAAATTTTCTAAGCTTAAACTATGCATGGTCGTTAAATCCTATCTTTATTTGCTTAAGCATGATTTTGATCTCGGCTATCAGCAAGACCGTAAATAAAACAGCAAATAATATAAATGAAATTTTGATATTTGAGTCTGCTAAATTCGTAGCTCCAACGCCAACGGTCATGAGATCTTGTATCACCCATGGCTGACGACCGACCTCTGCTACTATCCAGCCAGCTTCAGCTGCGATGTAGCCAAGCGGTATAGTAAAGAGGCAGATCCACAAAAATGCTCTTATGTTTTCAAATTTATATTTTCTTGAGAGATTTAGATAAAGAGTGATAGCAAAAAGAGCTATAAAGTAAGTGCCAAGTACAACCATGATGTGGAAGCTATAAAATGTAAGTGCAACTGGTGGCACGGCTTCTTTTGCATCTTTAAGATAGCCATATCCTAAGAAATTTAGGTTGCTCTCTAAATTTGAAAGTGAGCTTTTCATCAAACTCTCGTCATTTGCTTTTTTGGCTTCTTTGTAGTTTTTAAGAGCCTCGATAGCTACTTTGCCCTTTGCCATCTTCTCTTCAACGCTTATTAGATTGTGCTCGCTATTACCATAAAGTAGGTCATTTATACCTGGTGTAAATGAGTCAAGCTCTCTGTTTGCCATGATACCAAGTGCGTAAGGCACCTTTATCTCAAGCAAAAATGGCTCGCTCTCGTCGCCAAGCTCTTTAGCTAGGTTTAAAATACCAGCGGCAACTAGACCAGCGTTAGTTTCGCCCTTATAAAGTCCCTCCATAGCTGCAAGCTTCATAGGCTGCTTTTGAGCTACAAAATATGCACTCTCATCGCCGCTAAGTAGCAAAAATGCCGATGTGATAAGGCCAAATGCGCTAGCAACGACGATGCTTTTTTTAGCTAGCAAGATGTGGCGTTTTTTGATTAAAAACCAAGCAGAAATTCCTATCACAAAGATAGCTGAGATGGTGTAGCCGCTAGTTACTGTGTGTAAAAATTTGCTAATTCCAAGAGGATTTAGCGCAACTTCAAAGAAATTTTCCATCTCCATTCTGGCAGTATCTGGGTTAAATTTCATGCCGATAGGATACTGCATCCAGCCATTTGCGATCAAGATCCAAAGCGCGCTTAAATTTGAACCGATCGCGACAAGCCAAGTTGAAAGTAGGTGAAATTTCTTGCTGACTTTATCCCAGCCAAAAAACATAATGGCAAAAAATGTACTCTCCATGAAAAATGCGAGCAAGCCCTCAATCGCAAGAGGAGCACCGAAGATATCGCCGACAAACCAGCTGTAATTTGCCCAGTTTGTACCAAACTCAAACTCCATGATGATACCAGTAGCCACACCGATAGCGAAATTTATGCCAAAGAGCTTTAGCCAAAATTTCGTTATCTCAAGCCAGACTTTATCGCCGGTTTTAACATATATCGTCTCCATAATGGCGATGATAAAACTTAGCCCCAAAGTAAGCGGGACAAACAAAAAGTGGTAAATGGCAGTCAGCGCAAACTGAGCCCTAGACCAATCAACAAAATCCATCTCAGACATTTTATTCCTTTATTAAATTACGAATTACAAATTCGCTTTTTTCTTCTTCGGTTTGAAATTTGGTATTAAGAGTCTCGTTAAAGATAAAGGCTTTTAAAATTCCAAACATGATGATAAGCTTTATTATTATGAGAAGCCATAATTTTTTGCCTATTTTCATGTTTTTAAAGCCCTCTATATATAAAGAGGCAATGATGTTTAAGTAGTTTTTTATCATAGTTTTTGAAGTCTATAACAAAAAGACTTAAAGAATAATTTTTAAAATTTATACGATTAATGCCTTACTAAATATTTAAGGGGTATAATCCGCAATTAAAAAATAAATAAATTTAAGGAAATTTAATGGCAAAAGAGACGAAGTACATTTTTATCACAGGTGGTGTTTTAAGCTCGCTTGGAAAAGGCATCGCAGCTGCGTCTATCGCGACTCTTTTAAAAAATTCCGGACTAAAAGTAAGTGTTTTAAAAGCTGACCCATATATCAACGTAGATCCTGGCACGATGAGCCCGCTTGAGCACGGCGAAGTTTTTGTCACAGACGATGGTGCAGAGACTGATCTTGACCTTGGCCACTACGAGAGATTTTTAGATGAGAGCCTAAGTCAAGATAATAACTTCACAACGGGTAGAGTTTATAGCTCTGTTATAGAAAAAGAGCGCCGCGGCGACTACCTTGGAAAGACTATACAAGTGATCCCTCACATCGTTGGCGAGATCGTTGATCGCATAAAAAAAGCAGGCGAGGGTAAAGATGTGCTAATCGTTGAGATCGGTGGAACTGTTGGCGATATCGAGGGACTACCATTTTTAGAGGCGATAAGAGCGCTAAGGGTGGAAGTTGGTAAAAAAAGAGCGCTAAATATTCACCTAACGCTTGTGCCATTTATCAAAGTAGCTGGCGAGCTAAAGACAAAGCCAACCCAGCATAGCGTAGGAGAGCTAAGACGTATAGGCATAACACCAGACATCATCATCTGCAGATCTGAAATGCCACTAAACCGCGAGCTAAAAGATAAGATAGCAGCAAGCTGTGGTGTTGAGAAAAATTGTGTCATAGAGAGCTTAGACAGCGCAAGTATCTATCAAATCCCACTTTCATTTTTAAAGCAAGACATACTAACTCCAATCGCTGAAAATTTAGGCTTTAATGAGCTAAAACCAGACATGGCAAAGTGGGATAGCCTAGTAAAAAGAATCATAGCTCCAACAAATGAAACTACAATAGCATTTGTAGGTAAATATATCGATCTAAAAGAGAGCTACAAGAGCCTAACTGAGGGTATCATCCACGCTGGAGCAAATTTGGATGCTAGGGTAAATTTACGCTGGATAGATAGCGAAAAGATAGAAGAGAACAATGTAAATGAGCTTTTAAAAGACGTAGATGGCATCTTGGTCGCTGGCGGCTTTGGCGAAAGGGGCGTTTTAGGCAAGATGCAGGCTATAAAATTTGCTCGTGAAAATAAGATCCCTTATCTTGGAATTTGCCTTGGTATGCAGCTAGCACTAATTGAATTTGCAAGGGATGTTTTGGGCTTAGAGGATGCAAATTCTATGGAATTTGACAAAGAGTGCAAAAATCCTATCATCTATCTAATAGATAGCTTTATCGACGCTCACGGCAAAAAACAAATTAGGACTCACACAAGCCCACTTGGTGGTACGATGAGACTTGGAGCATATAACTGTGAGATAAAACCAAAGACACTTCTAGCTGAAATTTATGGCAATGCAAAGAGCGTAAAAGAGCGTCACCGCCACCGCTACGAGGCAAATCCAAAATATAAAGAAATTTTTGAGAAAAATGGTCTTTTGGTAAGTGGTGAGAGCGATGGATTGATAGAGGCTATCGAGCTAAAAGGCCATCCGTGGTTTGTGGGCGTGCAGTGTCATCCTGAATTTACTAGCCGTCTAACTAAGCCAAATCCTGTGATATTAGGCTTCATAAAGGCAAGTTTGGAAAACGTCAAATCTTAAATTTAGAGCCATCTGGCTCTAAAAATTCTTTTA
This sequence comes from Campylobacter concisus, assembly GCF_003049735.1. NCBI lineage: Bacteria > Pseudomonadati > Campylobacterota > Epsilonproteobacteria > Campylobacterales > Campylobacteraceae > Campylobacter > Campylobacter concisus. The sequence continues at coordinate 105,070 of NZ_PIRM01000004.1, forward strand.
AAATTTTGCTGTTTTTATTAAATTATTTATCAAATAAATCCCACTACTTGCCATAAATTTTTAAGGAGAAAAATGAAAACCCTAATCATCTTAGCCCACCCTGATATCCAAAACTCAGTCATAAACAAACGCTTGCTACAAGAGGCTCTCAAAGAGCCGCAGCACTTTAGTGTTCATGATTTGACGCGGGCTTACGGGAGCGGCGATATCGACGCCGCGCGCGAGCAAGAGCTCATCAGATCCCACGACGCCCTCGTTTTGCAGTTTCCGCTTCACAACTTCTCCTGCCCTCCGATTTTAAAATCATGGATTGACGCGGTGATGACGCACGGCTTTGCCTACGGACGGGGTTCAGACGGCATAGCGGGGCGCAAGGTAGCGCTAGCCGTGACCGCAGGCATCAAAAAGAGCGACTACAGCCCGCAAGGACGCTATCATTTTAGCCTGCGCGAGGTTCTTGCGCCGTTTGAGCTTGCGTTTAAATACTATTTTCGCGCCGATTATCGCGACTTTTTCGCATTTTACGGCGCCGAGGAAACTCCAGGCGTGGACTACGTATCAAGCCAGGACGATTTAGAGCGCGGCGCTAGAGAATACGCGGAGTTTTTGAGAAATTTGGAATAAATTTTTATAAAAATGGTTTAAACTTTCTGGAATAAACCATTTAAAAATTTATAAATTTAATTGTATAAATTTTTGCTAATACTTCCTATTTTTGGTGTGCTAAATTTGTAAAGACTATCAATTTAACAAAGCTTTTAAGCTTGCTATGAGCCCTAAAATCTTACTTTCATTTAAAATTATAAGAAATTAAATTTCAAAAAGATATAATCCAAGCATTCAAAATAAAGACGAAAGATTGCGATGAGAAAGAAGTATTTTTATAGCCAAATTTTTGGCAATATGGGTGTAAATTTAAGTGAACAAGTGGCATTAAATAAAGTTGGTAAGTTCTTTAAAAATTCTTACCAAAACCATGCTAAATAAAGAGGATATAAGGAATTTACTAGCGCATAGATTTTGTAACGACATACATAAAAAAATTAGTGAAATTCCGACACCAAGTGCCTTAAAAGATATCTATAAAGGTGCTAATCGCATAAAAGAAGCGATCGGGAAAAACGAGCGAATAGCTATCGTGGGCGATTATGATGTTGATGGTGTTGTTTCGAGTGTGATTTTGGCTGAGTTTTTTGATGATCTTGGCGTGAAAGACTACCTAGTAAAAATTCCAAATAGGTTTAAAGATGGATATGGGCTAAATCCTGAGATAATAGACGAACTCTCAGCTGATGTAAGCTTGATTATCACCGTTGATAACGGCATCTCTGCAAACGATGCGGCCATTATCTGTAAAGAAAAAGGCATCGATCTTATTATCACTGATCATCACATGCCTCCAGCTGTTCTCCCAGAAGCTTATGCGATCATCAATCCAAAACAAGAAGACTGCAACTTCCCAAATATCGAAATTTGTGGTGCTGAGGTCGCTTGGTATTTGGTTGGAGCGTTAAAGGATGTTTTTGGACTAAATTACGATATGAGCAAATTTCTAGAGCTTTTAGCTATCGCGATAATCGCTGATATGATGGAGCTAAGAGATATGAATAGAATGCTTGTTCGCCTTGGCATTTGTAAGCTAAATGCGTCTAAGCGTTCCGCATTTCACGCTATAAAAGAGTTTTATGGTAAGGAAAAATTTGAGTGCGATGATATTAGCTTTCTTATAGCCCCACTTATAAATTCAGCCGGACGCATGGACGATGCGATGAATTCATTTAACTTTTTACGTGCTAAAAGTATCGAAGAGGCTTACAACTACCTTGATACAATCATTGAATTTAACAACTCCAGAAAAGAGGAAGAGCGCCAACTCTTTGAATGCTCGCTAAAGGACGTAAAAGAAGATGATGAAGTCATCATCACTTGGGGTGAGCAGTGGCATGAGGGTGTGATAGGCATCGTAGCTAGCCGCTTAGCAAAGCACTTTGCAAAGCCAGCTATCGTCTTTAGTATCGATAAAGGTCGTGCAAAAGGTAGTGCTAGAAGCATTGGTAAGCTTGATATCTTATCTCTCATAGCAAGCCACGAAGATCTGCTAACAAGCTACGGCGGTCACAAAGGAGCGGCTGGACTTACGCTTGCACCTGAAAATTTGGTGAAATTTAAAGAAGCGATAAATAAAAGTTGCTCATGCCTAAATATGCAAGATTGCAAAAGCTCGGACGAGCTACTTGGCGACATAATGCCAAGCGAGATAGACTTTGAGCTGCTTGAAATTTTAGAATTTTATGAGCCATATGGGCAGAAAAATCCTCGCCCAGTCTTTAAGATAAAAAATGCTCTTGTTAAAAACGAAAGACTTATAGGAAGAGATCAAAATCACCTAAAGCTCATCTTACAAAAGGATAATAAAACGCTTGAGGCTCTATTTTTTAACTTTACAAGACATGCTAGAGTTGGCGAGATGATAGATATTATCTTTTGTATATCAAAAAATTCATTCCGCGGACTTGTTACCCCACAGCTACTCATAAAAGAGATTTTATAAATTTTATCTCGGTTTTATAATGCTAAAATTTTAATGAAACCGAGATTGCTTCGGTTTTAATTCACCAAAATCGTTTCTTTATATATTTAATGCAGTCCAACTAAAATAATACTATTTGACTCAAATTTCTGTATTGTAAAATTAATGTTATATAAATATTTATACTTTATTTAAGTTTATTTTTGCTTTAATTTTAATTTTAAATATTAATTTCATAGGACTAAACATGAAAATTTCTTACGTTTTAGCATTTGCTTTAGTATCAAATTTAATGCTTGGTGCTGAAAAAACGATAGACCTGGCTCCGGTTACCGTTTCTGCAAAGATAGAAAAGTCGGTTCTTGAAGAACCTACAAAGGCTCAAATAGTGGGCAAAGGCGCGATACTGGAAAACAGCGACATCGCTAAATCGCTTTTAAATTTGAGCGGCTTTACGATGGAGCGTAAGGGCGGAGGCGGCAGCGAGGTTTATTATCGTTCGCAGACGGCGGCTAGGCTGCCGGTGCTGATCGACGGTAGCACGCTAAACGGCGGCTGCGGCATGCGTATGGATACGCCCATCACCTACATCTCGGCGCAAAACTACAGCTCGGTTCGCATCGTAAAAGGCCCGCAAGACGTTAGATACGGCGCGCTCATTAGCGGCGGTATATTTTTCGATAGAGAGATAGCAAGGCTGTCAAAACCGAGCTTCGGAGGAAACGTAAGCGTGCTGGGCGGCAGTTTTAGAAGATTTGAAACTGCCGCGGACGTAGCGGCGGGTAACGAGCTTGGAAGCCTAGAAATTTCTGGCGGACACTACCAGAGCGGCGATTATAAAAGCGGCGACGGACAGAAAATGCATACGCACTATAAACGCAACAGCGTCTCTCTCGTGGGTACGCTAACGCCCACGGATACTACCGCCTTGCAGCTAAGCGCGGACTTGGGTAATGGAGAAGCAGCATATGCCGACAGGATGAGGGACGGCATACAATTTGACCGTAAATCTTTCGGACTCAAATTTGAACAAGACGTCGGCGAGCACAAGATCAGGCTAAGCTCGTACTATCATCAAATCGATCACATAATGGACAACTTCACCATGCGTCCGGTGGTGCCGGGTACGGGGCGCGGCAAGGGATATAGCATCAGCCACCCGATACGCGATATGTATGGCTTTAAGCTAGAAGGCGAGCTAAATTTCGACAATCTAACAAGCTATCTTGGCGCTGGGTACTCTGAGGATGTATTTAAGTGGAGAGGCGCCGGAACGGGCGGAGCCGGCGTATCTAAAGCCGAAATGGACGCAGCCGTATCAAAGCCGCACGTAAAAGAGCGCAAGGTAACGTATAAAACGATCTACACTCAAAACGAATACGTCCTAGAAAACGACTACGGGCTTTTTGGCGGACTTAGGCTGGACGCGGGCGAGAGAAGGCTGCTAAAAACGCATAAGAGCAGAAAAGAAAATTTATTCTCAGGCTTTTTTAGATACGAAAAATATCTGCAAAATTTAACGCTTTACGCGGGACTAGGTCACGCGCAAAGGTTACCGGATCACTGGGAAACGAGTAAAGACGATAATCTTAAGCTAAATAAAGAAAGAAACACTCAGCTTGACTTCGGTACCGTGCTAAAAGATAAAAACTACGAGCTAAACGCGAATTTCTTCGTCTCGAAGATGGATGATTACATAATGATAAAGTATAACCCTATGGGTATGTCTTCAAACGTATTTAATACCGATGCTTTACTATACGGCGGCGAGATCGAGGGCGATACGCTACTAGCCGATATGTTTAGGCTGGGGGCGGGCGTATCCTACGTCTACGGCAAAGTGACTAAAAATGCGGGCGGCCTAAAAGACGGCGACGCGCTGCCTAAGGTTTCGCCTCTAACGTTTAAACTAAGCGCCGGCCTAGAAAAGCCAGACTGGTTCGTCAAAGCCGACTTCTACGCTAACGCATCGCAAAAACGCGCGCAAAAAGGCTACGGCGACGTGGGCGGTATGGACCTGGGCAAGAGCGATAGCTTCTGGACGCTAGGACTAAGCGCGGGCTATAAATATAAAAATTATCAATTTTTGCTAGCGGCGGAAAACCTAAACGACGCCAAATACGCCTATCATAACTCAAAAGGCGGCTACGGCGGCGGTATCGCAGGCTACGAGACCATCCCGAACGGCACGAGGCTTTATGAGCCGGGCAGAAGCTTTTGGGCGAAATTTAAGGTGCATTTTTAGGGCGTAACTTAATAAATTTGGCATGGCTGTGGGCTTAGGATTTGCCCTAAAGCCGTGCTAAATTTAAGTATTTTTACTCTTATATTCTTAACAATACTCACGCTTACTACATTTACCATTAGCAATAAATTGGCACTTGGTATAAAATTTCTTATTAAATTTTAAAGCCAAAGGATGATTAAAATGGGGCTTTATTAAATTTAAATTTTTATATGGATTAAAAGCTTAGATGTAAAACCTCAGAAATCTTTTAAAGGAGAGGTATGAAAAATTTACTTGTAAAATCAAGCTTGATTCTAGCTTTGGTAAGCTCAGCTGCACTAGCTCAAGGTGCATTTGTTGGTGGTGAAGGTGATTATTCGTTTAACTCAAAAATCAAAACAAAAAATATAGCAAGTAGCGAGAAAAATAACTTCAAAAAAGGTCACTACGGCCTTGGCTTTTATGGCGGTTATGATTTTGACAGCTATAGAGCTTATGGCGGTTATTATTATGACTTTAAAGCCAGGAAAAATGCTGGTGAATCAGATGCAAAATGGAGTAAGCATAAATTTCTAGGCGGCGTTGATTATACGCCAAGCATCACTGAAAATTTTAAAGCCGTTCTTGGTGGATACACAGGTCTTGGCTACTTGAGCGTTAGAGAGAGATTTAATAACGAAACAAGTAAGAAAAATTTCAAAGGCTTACTAGTTGGCGCGAAAGCGGGTGGCATCTACTCATTTGATAAACATAACGCGATAGAGTTTGGCTTAAAAGCTGATAAGACTTTTTATAAGAAAAATAGCGGAGCTCAGTTAAGAGATACAACTATAGGAATTTATACAGGCTATACTTATAAATTCTAACCTTTAGGCAAGGCTTAGGCTTTGCCTTATTTTGGGCTACTCTCTACCTTCAAGAAGTGGCACAAAAAGGCACTCATCCAAGTACTCTTTTTCTAAATTTCCATCTTTATCTTTTTTAAATTTAGCGATAAATTGCTTGCCATCTTTCTTCATCGGAGCTACTAAAATTCCACCATTTTTAAGCTGCTTAAATAAATTTGGCGAGATCTCATCAGCAGCTGCCGAGAGCAGGATACGATCAAATGGTGCGTAGCTTCGCCAGCCATTGTTGCCGTCATCATATCTTACATGCACGTTTTTTATTTTTAGTGCCTCGAAGCGTTTTTTTGCCTCCATGGCTAGCTTTTCTATTCGCTCGACACTAAAAATTCTATGTGCAAGTTTGCTTAAAATAGCTGCTTGATAGCCACTGCCGCAGCCTATCTCTAGGATGTTATCCATATTCTCGCACTCTAGCGCCATGGTCATCTTTGCCACAGTTAGCGGTGAGCTGATCCATTGATTGCCCAGTATGGGCTGCGCGTCAAGTTTATAAGCATGTGCAGTGATTGGTACAAAAATTTCACGCTCAGTGGTAGCTATCGCATCGAACAAAAGCGGACTTAGTATGATCTCGTCGGCTATATCGCTAGCTAAATTTTGGCATTTTATCGCTTCTAGTTGGGTCAAAATTTATATCCTAAATAAAAATTAAATCGTTATTATACGATTTAAAACTTATCTTAAAATTTATAAAATCCCTAAATTCGTCTTGATCTCTTTTATTAAATTTGCATCAAATATCGTCTCTTTAACAAGTGTACCATTTGGTAAAAATACCCCAGCAACTTCTAATGCAAGTGAGCTTGAGATCATGACGTAGCAGTTGTTTGCGATAGCTAGAGCCTTGCAAAGACTAAGATAAGCATCCTCTCTTGCCTTGCCCCACATGGCTGGTACCATGATGATGTCACACTCCTTTAGTTTTGCCCAAAGCCTACTATCACGTAGTTCAAAGCATATTAGCACCCCAAGCTTTAGTCCTCTAAAATCAAAGGCATTTATATCGCTCACCTCGCCAGCGGCAAAGATCTCATACTCCAAATTTGGCCTAAAAAGTTCGGCTTTAAATTGTGAGTGAAAGACATTATTTGAGTTAAGAAGCAAAAATTCGTTATAAATTTTTGGCTGGTGTGGATTTAGATTTGAAATTTGAGCGAGCCCTGCGCTTTTGTTTAGGCTAGTAAGGTGCGTAAAACCAAGAAATTTATCTGGGCTAAGCGCCTCTTGCAAGCGCTCAAGCAGCATTGCATCAAAGCTACCTATCATGCCACCAAGCATCGCTTTGTTCGCCCCTGCAAAAAAGCCGTCAAAGTCATAGCCGCTGATGCAAAGCTCGCTTGCAAGAATGAGTGAGTTTTCAGGCGCAGCCTCAACTAAATTTGCAAGCTCTTCTAGGCGATCTGTTGCATTTTTTGCCTTTAAAGTTAGGCTTATTAGGTTTAAATTTTCGCTCATTTATTTTCCAAATACAAATGTCATAGGTTTTTCGTCGTGGCAGTCTTTTGGAATTTTGCAGTTTATATCCGTACCACCGATGTTTGGTGTAGCTTTTAAAATGACGCTTATAGCTGTGATTTTATCATCTCTCTGGGAGAGTGGATCATTAAAAACCCAGACCTCAAAGCCAAGACCTATATCCTCATCATGTGAAACTACTCTTACCTCTTTTAGGTCTTTTGCTTCAAAGCCACACTGTTTGTTTATGCCAAGCATCACGTCATTTCCTAGCACAGATCCTAGCGGTGCGAAACTTGGTGCAATTTCGCCGTTTGGCATCTCTTGATAGATTTCCGCTTGGCTTGTCTCTTTTATCTTGACAAGCTTGTAGGCGTAGAAATTTTCGAGATTATTTTTATTTGCTTGATCAATTATTCTTTGATTGCTGCTCGCACACCCCACAAAAAGCACGCAGACAAGGGCTAAAATTCCATTTTTAAAAGTCATCAAAGCTGATGCTTCCCTTGCTGTAGTTTGTCACCTTTGCTTCAAAGAAATTTGACTTTTGGTCGTTAAATTTCGCAAAGTCATCGACCCATTTGATTGGGTGAGCGACATTGTATTTGCGTTTTAGACCGATTGCAACTAGACGTTGGTCGATGAGATAGTGGATGTATTGCTCGATGATATCATCAGTAAAGCCCATTATTTGGTTTTGGGTGATGTATTTGCCCCATTTGATCTCTAAATTTCCAGCTTTTTCAAACATATCATAAATTTTTGCCTCAGTCTCAGGCGTAAAGAGGTCAGGTCTCTCTTTGCGGACCGAATTTATCATGTTTTGAAACAAAAGCAAGTGCGTGATCTCGTCGCGTTGGATGAAGCGTATCATTTGAGCTGAGCCTAGCATCTTGCCAGCACGAGCTAGAGCGTAGATCGCTGTAAAGCCACTGTAAAAGTAGATACCCTCTAAAATTTGGTTGGCAACCATCGCAAGAAGCAGCTTCTCGTCAGTCACTTCACCCGCAAGCTCTTCATAGACACTTGAGATGTAGTCATTTTTCTCGCGTAAGACATCGTCGTGCTTCTCCATCTCATAAATGAGGTCGGTGTTGTCACAGATCGCCTCGACCATGACGGCGTAAGACTTGCTGTGGTTTGCCTCTTCGTAGGCTTGGCGGCTTAGCACGGCGTTGATCTCTGGTGCGGTGATGTAAGGGTTGATGTTGTCAGCTAGGTTATTTGTCTGAAAGCTATCCATTGAGATGAGCTGGCTCCAAACTAGGTCATACATGCGTTTTTCAGCCTCTGTGAGGTTGTAGGCGTAGTCGCGCACGTCGTCTGTGGTGTCGACCTCTTTTGGAAACCAGGTATTTGCCTCCATGAGGTCCCAAAGCTTTAACGCCCACTCGTATTTTGCCTTGGTGAAATTTAAAATGCCGTGCGGGTTGCCGTTAAAGACTCTTCTGTCGGTCAAATTTTCATTTGAACTTGGGTTGTAGATGCGTTTTCTATTCATAAATTTCTCTCTTGTTTGTAGTAAAAATTTCTCAAAATCTTACCCAAAGCAAGGTAAAAATTTACTTTTATTTAGACGGCTTTGCTCCTTTTTATGGTCATCAAAAAGCCAGTTATGATTAGTAAAACTGCGATCACACATGATACGGCAAACACTACCTGACCAATTTCGCCAAACATCTCACCGGTGTGCAGACTAAGCACTTTGCGGCCAGCTTTTTTAGCCTCTGGAATGCTTTCAGCCTTGCTAATAAGCTTATTCTCTTTGATCTTACCAGCGCTCGCGTCAAGCTTTAGTTTGCCCACTTGGCTCTCGCTAGTTTCGTAGTTTATAGTGTAGGTAGTTTGGTTATTTTCAGGTACGTTTATCGTGAGCGATTTTAGCTCTAGCGTGACATTTTCTTTAAAAATTTGCTTCGCAGTCTCGATCTCTTTAAATTTCTCGTCGCTTATTGGGAGTAAATTTGATTGTGGTAGACTTTTTTTCATTGGAGCTGTTTTTAGGTCAAAAAATATACTATTTACACCGCTTCTAACCCATCCATAAGACCAGTAAAGTCCAGTTAGTGACATCACCACAAGTAAGATCGCCACGTAGGTGCCAAGGCTGGTGTGAAGGTTATAGAAGCAGGCGTAGCCCTTTGCTTTTGGTTTAATTTTTAGCGAATTTAAGAAATTTCGTTTGATCGCTGGTGCGTAGAGGATGAGGCCACTGATAGCAAGCAGAGCCATGATGATAGAGCTAATGGCAACTATTTGTTTGCCGATATTGGCTGGTACTTTGCTATCAAGCAAGGCAAGTCCTAAATTTCTATGAAGACTTAAGATAATGATACGAAATTTCTCACCCCAATCCTCGCTAATAACTTCGCCACTTCTTGGATCTATGAAGAAATTTAATTGCTTTTTATCCTTTGTAATGCTTATACGATAAGCTTCATTTGCTCCACCTATTTGTAAGCTTTCAAGCGTATCAAATTGAATCTCACTTTTTGCTTTAGCTAGGAGTTCATTTAAACTTAAATTTACTTTTTCGCTAGGAACTAAGTTTATAAAATTTTTATTTATCGCACTTTTGATCTCTTCTCTATAAGACGCAAATGGTGCTGAAAGAGTCATGAATATTAGCGGAATAGCCGCAATTAGTCCAATTATTAGGTGGATGTTGAAGATGATTTTTCCTCTTTTTAAAAACATTTTTTTCCTTTGAATTTTAATAGCGAATATTATTTTATTTTTTGTTAAGAGGAGATAAATTTGGTAAGAAATTTGCTATTTATTTTGAGCGATCGGTAAGAGATACTCAAAGGTTCTGATGACTGCGTTTAGATCCTTTTTATTTAGAGATTTAAATGGTTTTAGTAAGTGATAAAGTGGTTTAAATTTTATAATTAGCTGTAGTGAGCGCGCGTAAATTTCACCCCCTCCGGTTGCCAAATATTCGCTAATGACTTCGCTTGCAAACTCGTCTGAAATTTTAAAACGAAATAACTCATCTATAAAAACAAGCAGATCGCGACACTTTTGAAGCTCTAGGTCATGGCTAAAAAATTTTGACTCAAAGTCTAAAAATTTTATCTCGTCATTTTTTATGGCGATATCCCTAAGGGCTGGGCGTCCGTGCGCAAAATTTAGTGCATGAAGCCCAGCTAGTGCGCGGGCTGCTTTTAGTAGAATTTCATGTTTAAATTTTTCATTGTTGCTATACTTAAAAAGCTGAGAAATCGGTTCACCGACATCTTCTATCACGAAAAACTCATCGCTTTTTAGAATGAGTTTTGGGGCAGGAGCTTTGGCTTCGTTTAAAATTTCAAGTTTCTTTATTTCGTTGGCAAATGATTTATAAGGATTTGGCTTGAAAATTTTAGTTAAAAAGCCACCTTCAATGTTTTTTTCAATACGTTTTAACCAAAATTTTTGTCCATCAAATTTAAAGCTAAAGACACGATCATTACCGTCACTATGACTTTTTAAAATTTCATTGACATATTGTTTTAAATTTTGCATATTTGTAATTTAGCGAAAGAAATCTGAATTTTTACATAATATATAGCATAAATTTTAGTAAAAAATGATGAGAATATATTAAGTAAAAGAGGCAGTAAGGCACTGGTGGAGTTAAGCGGGATCGAACCGCCGACCTCTTGAATGCCATTCAAGCGCTCTCCCAGCTGAGCTATAACCCCAAATAGATTTTGGCATTTTATCTTTTTATGGCTTACAATATTTTGAAATTTGTTTTAGCAAAATAAAATTTTAAGCAATTTTTGGATAATATTGCAAACTTTAACGCGGGAATAGCTCAGGGGTAGAGCACAACCTTGCCAAGGTTGGGGTCGCGAGTTCGAATCTCGTTTCCCGCTCCATTAACTTAGCCCGAGTGGCGGAATGGTAGACGCAAGGGACTTAAAATCCCTCGGTAGTTTTTACCGTACCGGTTCAAGTCCGGTCTCGGGCACCACGATATGGCGACATGGCCAAGTGGTAAGGCATGAGCCTGCAAAGCTTTGATCCCCGGTTCGAATCCGGGTGTCGCCTCCAAACTTCAAAAATAACTACTCAAAGGAATAACAGTGAGAAATTTATTTTTAGCAGCTTGTATAGCATTTTTTGTAGCTGGTTGTTCAAATACTTGGCATGGTGTAAAAGAAGATACTCATAATGCTAAAGAATGGACCAAAGAAAAGATAAATGATGGAGCTACATATATTAAAGAAAAAACAGAGTAAAATTTAGAGATTATAGTAAATTTTAAGCAAAGTTGGTTATAATCACAAATCTTTAATTCGGGAGATGGCTGAGCGGTCGAAAGCGGCGGTCTTGAAAACCGTTGAGGTGTGAAAGCCTCCTGGGGTTCGAATCCCTATCTCCCGGCCACCTATCTAATTCCTTGTTTATTTTATAAAGCATTACCTAGATTTATCGTTCATAATGCCTATAAGAAATTTCTATAAATATTCAGTCCAAAATTTACTAAAACTAAAAATATCAGTAAATTTCTTATTTAAAGTAAGACATTGTAAGATAAGGGAAAGTTTAAGAGTTTTTATATTTGATTTTTGGCTATCTTAAATTCTCAAAATAATATTTGTAGTAGTCCATCCAAAATATATAATAGGTAGTAATCCTGTGTATAAATATACATAAAATTAATAATATTGAATAAAGAATTTAAGACGAATCCAAAATAAAAATTTAAACTAAAGCAATCCATGAAAATAGTTTAAAGTTAAAGTGGCGGCTATGTTTTATGTAGTCTAGGTTCTATTTATATTTAATAGATAAAAGTACAACAGACAAAAAATAAACTACTTGCTGATAAATATTTTTTGAAATATTATTTTGAGAGAATATCTAGCCACATAAAAGTAGCTAGATAAGGAAAAATTTCTAAAAATTTTAGATTTTTAAAAGCTCGGCTTCTTTTTCTTTTACAAGAGTATCGATTTTTGCAGTGTAGGTGTCAGTTATCTTTTGAACCTCATCTTGCCCCTTTTTGCTCTCGTCCTCAGTTATAGCTTTGTCTTTTTCAAGCTTTTTGACTTCATCGTTTGCGTCTTTTCTTACGTTTCTTATACTAACTTTGGCTTTTTCTCCCATTGATTTTGCATGTTTTGCATTTTCTTGGCGTTGCTCAACGGTCATAGGTGGGAAAAATAGCTTAACACTCTCGCCGTCACTATTTGGATTGACACCGATATTTGCTGCTTGGATAGCCGATGATATGGCTTTTATCATACTTTTTTCCCAAGGCGTGATAGCGATAGTTGAAGCGTCGCTTGTAAGCACAGTGGCTACTTGGTTAAGTGGAGTTGGCGAACCATAATAATCAACCATTACATGATCTACAATATTAATGTTTACCTTACCTGTTCTAAGCGTTGTAAAGTCGCGTTTTAGTGAAGCTATTGCTTTCTCGCAGCCTTCTTTTTGTGTTTCGTAAATTTTATTTAGCATTGATGTCCTTTATTAGAAGTTTTGTACTTCGTTGATGATCTACTTTTAGTGATATTAAAACTTTGCGTTTATCGAGAGGTGGGTTAAATTTACACTCAAAAACACCATTTGTCATAGGTACCTTTTTAAAGCCATTAAAGCCAGTCATGAAAAAATTACCTTCACTAGCATTTGTATCAGTTTTTATAATAAGTCTGTCTATTGCATTATTTTGTGGATAGCTATCCGGAAATATCCACTCGGCATTTAGAAATTTGCTATTAAAAGTTAGTGCTATTTTTGTACCATTCATTACTGGTGTTCTATAGAGATCGTAAACATCACTCTTGTCTGAAACCGCACCTGAGTTTTGATTTAAAAGTGCTAAAAAGCCAAATTCTTTTGCCAAAGAGACAACTCTGTTATCGATCTCACCGTATGGCACTGCGAAATATTTTGGCTTATAGCCCATATGTTTTTCAAAGGTCTCTACACCCTTTTGAAAATCCTCTCTTAATGCCTCATCGCTAAGTTTTGTCATCCTTGGGTGCGCGTATGAGTGGTAGCCGATCTCGCCGTAGGCCTCAAGTTCTTTAATCTGATCAAAATCCAAATAATCGCCATATTTATTTGCACTGGCTTCCACATAAAGCATTAGCGCAAATGGATATTTATACTCTTTAAATACACTAAGGGCCTTGTCATAGAAACTTTTATAACCATCATCTACAGTGATGACGATCCAGTTATCAGGTATTTTTTCGCCAGCATTTACAGCATCGACTAGCTTTGAGAGTTTAACGACTTCATAGCCATTATTTTTGAAATATTCAAACTGCTCTCTTAAATTTTTAATAGAAATATCAGTGCTTGTATGTCTTGGATCATCAAAGCGATGATAGACTAAAATATGAGCGTCTGCTAAAGCAAATGTTAGCGTCAAGAATGACGCTAAAAGTGTTTTTATCATTGTTATTTTGCTGGAGTTTGTGGTGCACTAGGAGCTGATGGTACGTCGTTTGACTTTGGTATGACTAGAGATTTACTATCGACGCTATCAACGATAGAGCGTTTTAGATCTTTATTGTAGAAGTATCCAAGTGCAAGTGTATTTAAGATAAATAAAATACCTACGATAAAAGTAAATTTAGCTAAAAATCCAGCTGGTCCTTTTGCTCCAAAAAGACTCTCGTTACTTCCGCTATATGCCCCAAGTCCGATAGATGAGCTTTTTTGAAGTAAAACAGCGATAGTTATAATGACAGCTAGAGCAAACTGTAAGATCAAAAATATTAAACTCACGAAATTTCCTTTAAATTTTTAAAAATAATTAGTTGCGATTATACAAGAAAAGATTTAAATTTTTAGTTAAAGTTCTTTTTCAAGCTCATAAAGCTCATATCTTATGCCTTTAAAAAGCTCGGCTTGTTCTAAATTTATGAGTTTAAAGCACTCTTCAAGCACGCGAGCACTCTCCTGGGCGCGCTTGAAATTTGCAGTTATTATCTCGTCTAAATTTTCTCTAGCTTGCTCGCTTTTTGTGCTAGTTTTTAAAACGTCGTTTTGAGAATTTCTAAATTTTAAAAATTCTTTTTGCGGGATCTTTGCCTTGTGGCGGAGGGATTTTATCTTATAGGCGAGCTTGGCGTCATCAAAGACATATCTTTTCATATCTTCAACAACGCGAAGCCCTTCTTTTAGCCTATTTAGATTCGCATCTATTACTCGGTAGATGCGCTCATCTTTAGTCGTTTCTATTAAAAATTCCTAAAATTTGTAGTAATGATGTAAATAGATTTACAAAATCAAGATACAAAGCAACTGCGCCTTCAACTGGTGTTTCATAGTTTCCACGGATAATATTTTGCGTATCAAAAAGTATATATGCGCTAAATAAGATCGATGAAATACTTGCGATTACAAGTTGAAACATTGTGCTTTTAACGAAAATATTGATAATAGCTGCTGCAACGATAACAATTAAGGTTATGAACAACATTTTACCCATTGTTGTAAAGTCGCGTTTTGTATTCATTGCAAAGATACTTAACGCACCGAAAGCAACTGTTGTTAGTCCAAATGCTTGAGCTACGATACCAGCTCCACTTGGCATAGCCAAGATCGCTGAAAGTAGCGGAGTTAGCGTAAGACCACTTATGAAAGTAAACGCAAATAGAAGTATTAAATTTAATCCCTCTTTACGTTTAGCTGCCATTAAGCCAAAAAGTAGTGCAAACTCGACTATTACAAGCCCCCAAAACAAAAATCTATTTGCCGCAAAAACGCCAGCGATGCTAATACCTACATAAGCGCCAGCTGTTGCTGAAAGTAGCGATGCTGCAAAAAGTTGATAAGTTTGTTTTATAAAAGTGCTTAGTGAGCTTTGAGAGTACGCAAGTTCTTCTTGATTTTGTTTTGCGTAGTTCCTATCATACAGACTCATTTTATCTCCTTATGAATTTTTGAATGAGTTTAGCCTAAAATAATTAAACAATGAATAAAAAGAATTTTAACAAATTATATTAGTTAAAAATTTATATATTAAAGTATTTTTTAGATTAAATAAAAGTTGCTATAATCGCGTAAAAATATAAAAAATGGAGATAAATTTCTATGGATGACTCGCTACTTGAAGGTGCGGTAAAATTTATGGAAGATGGCTTTTTAGAGCATGAAGAGCTCTTTAAAAGTCTACAAAATAGACAAGACCCACATACCCTTTTTATATCCTGTGTTGATTCAAGAGTGGTACCGAATTTGATAACAAACTGCCTTCCAGGCGAGCTTTTTATGGTGCGAAATATCGCAAACATCGTGCCACCTTATAGAGTGAGCGAAGAGTTTTTGGCAACGACTTCGGCTATCGAATATGCATTAGAGCTTTTAAATATCAAAAATATCATTATTTGCGGACACTCTGATTGTGGTGGATGTGCAGCGCTTTATGTGGATGAAAAAAAGCTCAAAACCACGCCAAATGTTAGAAATTGGATAAAGCTAATAGAGCCGATCAAACGAGAAGTGCTTAAATTTACAAGCGACGATCCAGCGAAGATGGCGTGGCTAACTGAGAGATTAAATGTGATAAATTCGATCGAAAATATAATGACTTATCCAAATGTAAAAGAGGAGTATGAAAGAGGAAATCTTCAAATTTATGGCTGGCACTACATTATAGAAACTGGTGAAATTTTTAGCTACGATTTAAAAGAGGGCACGTTCAAACTTTTAGCGGATAAAAGGGGTGAAAATGCGTAAAATTTTAACTATCGTCTTGCTCTCATTTATAATGCTTTTTGGTGCTGAAAATAATAAAACTCAAGAAGAAAATATACTAAGCCTAACAAATCAAATTTTGACTTTAAACAATCAAATCCAAATCATAAAAGCACAGCAAAAAGATACGAACTCAACAAAAGCTGATAATTCAAATTTAGCTGGACTTCAAAAGAAAAAAAATGACCTTTTGGAAAAAATTCCACTATATGTTATGCAGATTGAAGTAACTCAAAACGATATTGATAAATTTATTTTGCAAAAAAATAATTTAGAAAAAAAAGTAGCTAGATTAGAGAAGCAATCAAACAAAGATGCTTACGTTCAAAGTGCTATTGAGCTTGAGAAAATGAAGATAGATTATGCATATTTCTCAGCTTTGATTAATCTTGAAGAGATATTTAAAAAAGGTGCTAAAGCAAACTCTATAAAAGAGGTGATAGATAACGGACTTTTAAATTTACAAACAAATTCTTACGTCAGTATAAAAGAGCTAAAAGATTCACTAAATGAGACTTCAAGCTCTTACGATAACGCATTTGCTGAGCTTGATCTAAAAAAAGAGACTGATGAGGAAATTTTAATCTATCTTAAAAATAATGCTGATCTTCTAAGCTCAAGCATGATCTTATCAGAGCTAAATTTAGTCGATACGGTCGAATATATAAATAAGCTAACTTCTATAAATTCGGCAAAATTTAACGTCGGCAAGATCGTAGTTATAATCGTAGTATTTTTATTTTTTGTTTCACTTACAAGAATTCTCGCCAAACTCACATACTGGCTTATGTCACTTATTGCATCGGGCGAAGGTGTAAAGGAAGCAAAGGATCAGATAGTAGATATCGTTAAAAAGCCTATCTCTGCACTTCTTATCATTTATGCGCTAAATATTTGTATCGGTGTTGGCTTTTATCCAGTGCCAGTGCCACTAACTCTAGCAAATATCTTCTCGATCGTCTACATAGTCGCGTTTTCATGGCTTGTCTTAACCATCCTAAATGGTTATGGCATAGTAATAATCGATAAAATCGCTCAAAAAAGCAGACGAAAAGAGGTTGTAAATTTAGTTTTAAAAGTGGTCTATGTAATTGTATTAATAATCGCACTTTTACTAATTCTTCAAAAGCTTGGCTTTGATATATCAGCGCTCATAGCTTCACTTGGTATCGGTGGTCTTGCTGTTGCATTTGCTGCAAAAGACATCATCGCAAACTTCTTTGCTTCTGTCATGATGCTCTTTGATAACTCATTTTCGCAAGGGGATTGGATAGTTTGTGGTGATATAGAGGGTACTGTTGTTGAGGTTGGCTTTAGAAAGACGACTATCAGAAGTTTTGATAATGCTTTAATCTTTGTGCCAAACTCAAAACTGGCAAGTGATCCTGTTAGAAACTGGAGCAGAAGAAAAGTCGGTAGACGTATCAGAATGCTAATTGGCATTGAGTATGGAGCGACAACTGATGAGATTAAAAAATGTGTAGATGATATAAAAACTATGTTGATAAATCATCCAGATATTGCCAAAAGTGAGGATATAACAGCAAAGAAAAAAGGGCTAAAATATAGACAAAGTATAGTTTCAGTTGATGATTATGCTGGATATAAATCAAATTTATTTGTCGTGGTTGATGACTTTGCAGATAGCTCAATAAATATCTTAGTTTATTGTTTTGCAAAGACTATCGTTTGGGGAGAATTTTTAGATGTCAAGCAAGATGTAATGCTAAAGATTATGGATATTTTAAAGCAAAATGGTCTAAATTTCGCATTCCCAAGCCAAAGCTTGTATATTGAAAGTGTCAAAGATAAAATTTAAGGAGAAAACAATGAGTGATGAATTTGATTATGAAGAAGTAGAAGAAGACTACTCTGAATTTAATGACGATGAAGACGATAGTAGCGATAGTTATGACTATAATTACGATGAAAATGACTACAACTACGAAGATAGTGACGAGGACGAAGATAGTTACGACTCTTATTAGAATGACTTAATGAAATTTAATGGAATAAATTTACAGGGAGTTTTGTTTGACACACGATTTTGTAGACCAAAGTAGTTATAAAGCGATCGATGATATCTATAAAACGATATTAGACGTTATGATAGCTGCAAATGCACTATCTTTGTTGCTTTTTATGATCATAGCTACACCACTACTTTTTATGTGCTTGTTTTTTATAGCAGCTGGAATATTGCTTAGAATAAAATTTGACATAAAATATAGAGTATTAATATCCCTTGCATTTCACCTAAATATCATATTGCTTGTTACTATTATTGTTACTACAATGGGTTGGAATACTGGAATTTGGATAATACTTGTTGGTGTAATTTTTATAAACTACTTTCTAGCGTTTGATTCAAAGAGTCTTACTTATATAATGGCATTTTTAGAATTAATCTTGCTTATACTTCTTTATTTTATTCATAAAGATGAGACGCCGCTGATCCCATCAGCTATACGAGGGACGATAGTCGTGTGCAGTATTGTTTTTGCTTTTTTTATTGTTTTAAGACTTTCAATGTTTGCAGATATCATCACTTCTAGTGGATATCAGCAAATAAGAAAAGAGACGGAAGAGCTTGAAAAGGACTCAAAGCATGATTTTTTAACGCAGCTTTTAAATAGAAGAACAATAGAAAAAACTTTAAGATTTGAACTAATTGCCAACAAGGAAAGAAGTGGTAATACAAATTTAGTCATAATGCTAGGCGATATTGATAATTTTAAAAAAATAAACGATACATATGGGCATGACTGTGGCGATGAGGTCTTAAAAGATGTAGCCAGTGCTTTGAAGAAATCATTTAGAGGTAAAGACTATGTTTGCCGCTGGGGCGGAGAAGAATTTTTGATAATCTTGCCCGATACAAAGATAGAATTTATCCACGAAGTGAGCAAAAGACTTAAAAAACAGATAAACAACGCAAAACTTCCAGATAAAACTCCAGTTACTATGACCTTTGGAATGCTAATATGTGCAAATGGTGTTGAGGTGGATTTTGAGCAAGCCATAACTTTGGTAGATAAGCTGCTTTACGAAGGCAAGCAAAATGGCAAAGACCGCATTGAATTAGAAATTTTAAAAAAGGGCTCGGATGCGTAGAATTTCACTCTATACGGCTCAAAAAATTATCATATTTTCAATATTATTAACTCACGTCTGTTATTTTTTTATTTTTTTATTTATGAAAGAAGAAATTCTAGCAGTTACGAATGTATTTTCAGTAGCAACCTATCTTTTTCTTTTAAGGCTTATTTACGATAGCCCTGAAAATAACAAGATAACAATGCTTATAGTCCAGCTTGAAATTTTATTTCATGCATTAGTTTGTATGCTGACGCTTGGATGGGGATACGGATTTGGGTTATTGTTTTTAGCATCGTCGCTAATACTATTTTTTACGTCATTTACCTATAAATTTTTTAACTACATAATAGTTGCAACGCAAATAATTTTATCCATAGTCTGCTATATATATTTAGATGGCCAGCCTGTAAAAGATTTTGACGGCTTTAAAGATCTACTTTTTGTTTTTAACTTAAGTATAGTTTGTGTATTTTCAGTTATCGTTTCGTACCTTTTGGAGAGCTCAAATTTATTTATATTTTTAAGCATCTTAGAGGAAAAAGAGATGGCTGAAAATATCTTAAATCACGATCCATTAACAGGACTTTTAAATCGCACTTCAATGCAGAAAATTTTAAGTCAAAATGATCTTTATAAAAATAGGGACTTTGCTATCGTTATGTGCGATATTGATAACTTTAAAAAGATAAATGATACCTATGGACACGGCGCAGGAGATGCTGTTTTAAAAAGCTTATCAGGCATATTTAAAAACACATTTAGAGATAAAGATAGAGTAGCTAGATTTGGTGGAGAAGAATTTTTAGCAGTCGTCTTGGGCGTAAAAAAAGATGCAGCTGTAAGTATCGTAGAGCGTGTGAGAGAGACTTTGAGTAAAAATATAGTTGAGTTTGAAAACATAAAGATCAACGCAACTATGACTTTTGGAGTAGTTGCTCATGATGGTACGGGAGAATTTAACTTAGAAAAGATGATAAAACAAGCTGATAATCTACTTTATGCTGGTAAGCGAAGCGGTAAAAATATCGTTATGAGTGCGGATTACGACCCAAAAGCATAAATTTAGAGGCAAGAGCCTCTAAATTTTAATGTCCATACATTAGGTTTGGTAGCCAGAGAGAAATTTGTGGTATATAAGTAACCAAGATAAGGCCAAAGAATAAAGTAAGTGTCCACGGCAAGCATGCCATGATGACCTCTTTTAGATTCATATTTGTAAGACCGCTTGCAACAAATAAATTTAGTCCAACAGGTGGAGTCACCATACCTATCTCCATATTTACAACTAAGATAATGCCAAAATGTATCGGATCTATGCCAAGTTGCGTTGAAATCGGAAGCAATAGTGGCACCATGATCATGATGACGCTTGAAGGCTCCATGAACTGACCCATGATAAAGAGTAAGATATTTACAAATATCAAAAATCCTATCATGCCGATATTTGCGTCAAGTATCATAGAAGCGATCGCTTGAGGGATCTGTTCGCTAGTTAGCAAATATGCAAAAACAACGGCATTTGCGATGATGAAAAATATCATAGCTGTTGTAAGGGCTGAGTCTAAGCAGATATCCCAAAGATCTTTTATTTTTATATCTCTATAGATAAAAAGCGAGATAAATAGCGCATAGACTGCACTTGCCGCAGCAGCTTCAGTTGGAGTGAAAATTCCTCCATAAATTCCGCCGATGACCACAACGACGATTAAAAGCGCCCAAAACGCTTTTGCAAATTTTTGCACTCTTACTTTAAATGGTTCAGCTTTAGTTGCTTTAAAGCCAAGCTTTTTTGCTCCGACATAAGTTTGAACAAGCATAAAAGCTCCAAGCATAAGACCTGGCACAACGCCTGCCATAAAGAGCTTACCGATACTTACCTCAGCGGTTACGCCATAAACTATCATAACAACCGAAGGTGGGATCAAAATTCCAAGCGAGCCAGCTGTAGTTATGCCGCCCACTGCGTACTCTTTTGGATAGCCAGCCTCTTTTATCGCTGCAAACATAATTGAGCCAATAGCCACAACCGTCGCAGGCGAGCTTCCAGATACCGCTGCAAAGATGATGCAGGCAAATATCGCACTCATAGGCAAGCCACCTGGCAAGTGCCCGACCATAGACTTTGCAAAGTCGATGATACGTCTTGCTGAGCCGCCTTTACTTAGTAAATTTCCAGCCAAGATAAACATCGGTATCGCCATTAGCGAAAATTTATTGATACCATCAAATATAAGCTGTGGGATCGTAGCGATGTCTATATCTGTAAAAAATATCATCGTTAAAACGGTGCTAGTTCCCAGTGAAACCGCGACTGGCACGCCTATTAGCATCAGCGCAAAAAGTAGGATAAATAAAAATGCTATTGTCATCTTTTTTCTCCTTAATCTTTGACTACGCTACCATGAGCTAGCTCATGTGCTTCGTTGCTTACGACATTTTCTGCAGGCGTTAGAGCTACTTTTATGGCTTTTTCAGTCGAGCGGTAGCTAGCTGTAACGAAGGCTATTGGAAGCACTACCATAGGTACCCATTGTGGTATGCCAAGGTCTATTATCATCTGCTCTATCTCGTGAAGAATTTGTAGATAATCAATCGAATAGACTGCGATAAACAACAAAAATACAGTAGTTAGTACATGAGAGAAGATTAAACACGCTTTTGCAAGGGCTGGTGGAAATTTTTCCACCAAGATAGTCACGCTGACGTGAATGCCCTTATTAAAGCCGTATGCCGCGGCAAAAAACGCCGACCAGATAAAAAGATAGTTTGATAGCTCGCTTGCCCAAGACCAGCTTTTATCGAAAAAATATCTAGCCATAACATTTGCAAAGGCTAGTAATGTTCCACTTGCGAGCCCAACTACTGCGATAGTTTTATTTAGTGAGGCTATCGCTATATCAAGGACATTGAAAAAACTCTTCATTATTTTGTCCCAAGAGTCTTTTCTATAAGGTCTTTACCGATAACATCATAAAATTTAGGATAGATTGACTGCATAACCTTTTGCCATTCGGCCTTTTGTGCGTCATCGATCTTATAAATTTCTAGTTTTTTACTAGCAGCGATGTATTTTTCAAGCTCAGCTATGACGTGAGCGTCCTCTTTTGCTGTCTCTTCTCTCTCGAAAGCTGTTGCTTCGCTTAGAGCTTGTTTTACATTTGCTTTCAGATCATCTGGTAGCTTACTCCAAAATTTATCACTCATAACGACTAAATAGCCCAAATATCCGTGACTTGAAAGTGTAAGCGAGCTTTGAACTTCGTGAAATTTTGAGTTATAGAAATTTGAAAGTGGGTTTTCTGTCGCATCAACTACGCCTTGTTGAAGTGCAGAGTAAACTTCTGAAAATGGTAGAACTTGTGGATTGCCACCAACTACTTTAATTTGTTCTTCAAGTACCTTTGAGCTTTGGATTCTAAATTTTTGTCCTTTTGCATCTTCTGGCACAAGAACTGGCTTTTTGCTTGAGCTAAAATGCTTAAATCCAGCATCCCAATAATCAAGCGCCACAAAGCCTTTTTTTATAACAAGGGCTTTTAGCTCCTCACCGACTTCGCCATCTTGGACCTTATGAAGATGCTCTGCATCTTTAAAGATGAAAGGCAGGTCAAATAGCTGAAACTGCGGCACAATAGGCGTAAATTTTGAAAAACTTGGAGCTGCCATTTGAACATTGCCAAGCTTTAACGCACCAAAAACTCTATCATCGTCAAGTAGCTGAGCTGATGGGAAGACTTGAACTTTTAGTTTACCGCCACTTAGCTCCTCGGCACGTTTAGCGAAAAAGTCAGCCGCCTTGCCTTTTGGTGTAGAAGCTGCAACAACGTGAGCAAATTTGATCGTATAGACCTTGTCTGCACCAAATGCTAAGCCACTGATGGCACAAGTAAAAAGTAAAGCTTGTAAGAATTTCATCTTTTATCCTTTGTAATGGTTTTGTTAAACGCATTATAAATTTCAAAAATAAAAATTTAGAAATTTTGTTTCGTAAATTCACACCTATTTATTTTTATATGTGTATTTTAGTAACAAATGTGGTCTTAAAGGCTAATTTATATTTTTGAAAAATTTTTATAGTTTTTCAATAACTAAACTTTTAAAGTATACTTGTTACTTTTTTACACATAAAATTTATTTTATTTTTACATTTAATAAATTTTTGAATCCATTTAAACAAATGCATGGGATATTTTGCTCTAAATTTTTTTCTATAAGTTTAAAAGCCCGCCAAAAATGTAAGTTTAGTCTTGCTTAAATTTAGCCTATATTTTGTGGCTAAATTTAAAAGATTTTTGTTTATTAATTTTTTATGGCTATAATATGAAACAACAAATTTTATTATTAAGGAATTATTATGTTTGAACTTAGAAAACTTCCATTTGATGCAAATAGCAATGCAGTAGTTAGTGCAAGAACCTGTGAATACCACTACGGCAAGCATCATGCAACTTACGTAGCAAATTTAAACAATCTTATAAAAGATACAAAATTTGCTAACGCATCTTTTTATGAAATTCTAACAAATAGCGAAGGTGGGCTTTATAACAACGTTGCTCAAGTTTACAACCACGACTTTTACTGGGACTGCATCGCTAAAAAAAGTGAGATGTCAAGCGAGCTAAAAGCTGCGATCGAAGTAAATTTTGCAAATTTTAAAGAGGAATTTCTAAAAGCAGCCACAACACTTTTTGGCTCAGGCTGGGCGTGGCTTGTATTTGATCCAAGCAGTAAAAAGCTAGAGATTATACAAACTAGCAATGCAAAAACTCCAGTGAGTGACGGCAAAGTGCCGCTTCTAGTCGTTGATGTGTGGGAGCACGCTTACTACATCGACAACTTCAACGCTCGCCCAAAATACCTAGAGACATTTTATGAGAACATAAACTGGGAATTTGTAAGCAAAGCTTACGAGTGGGCACTAAAAGAGGGCCTTGGCTCAGTTGAGTTTTACACAAAAGAACTTCACAAATAATATCTGGCGGGGTTTCCCGCCTTTAAATTTCTACTTTTATCTAAATTTTTAAAGTCATCAAATTTATCAGCAAAAACTACCTTGTTTTAAAAGAAAGTGCAACTTCAAAAATAGCTCAAAATTTTGTTTTAGCAAACAATTTCTCTTAAATTTAAAGCCAGTGTGAGCTATCTCAATTTCAAATTTCTACTTTGTTGAAAATTTTAAAGTCACTGCTAAATTTTATAAGCCATGGGTATAGAATTTATCACTTCAAAAAGGTACAAATTGCTCGCTTTAATCTACTATATCGTGATTGAGAGAGGTTATATACTTAAATTTAAGCAAGCAAATAAAAACTAGTGTAGGCCATTTTGTCTTTAAATTTATTAGCAAAACTTGATTTGATATTTAAAAATGTTGGGGCAATATTTACTGCTTCAAAAATGCCCCGAGCTGTATTAATTAGGCAAGGGTAGCTTAAATTTCAAAGCCACTCAGCCAAATTTACTCAATTTATCTTTTTGAAGTATATAAATTTATACCATTTTGTAAGCGTTTTAGCCCTTCAAGCACTCTGGCTCTTTGGGTTGCGATATTCATACGGAGGAAAAATCTATCTCCTCTGTAAGCATTACCGTCATTTAGCCATAGTCCAGCTTTATCACGCAAGAAATTCATAAAGTCGCTTGAATCCTCGCAAAACGCGCTGCAATCAAGCCACAAAAGATAAGTCGCATTTGAAGGCAGAAGTTTTACTGGTAAATTTTGCTCTTTTATGAAATTTATAACGATTTTTTTGTTTTCAAAGAGATAATTTCTAAGCTCATCAAGCCATGTTTGACTATCGTTAAATGCCGCTATTGTCGCAGTTATTGCAAATGCGTTTGCCTCACCTATCTCATCATAATTTACAGCCGCATTTATTCTGGCGCGTATCTGCTCGTTTGGTGTGACGATAGCTGAGCTTTGAAGGCCAGCTATATTAAAGGCTTTTGTTGGTGAGATGCATGTGATTGAGTTATTTTTGCACTCTTCGCTAACGCTGATAAATGGCACGTAGCTTAGCCCAGGATCAGTTATGTCGCAGTGGATCTCATCGCTGATAACCAAAACATCATGCTTATAGCAAAGCTCGCCTATCTTTTTAAGCGTCTCTTTGTCCCAAATTTTTCCTATTGGATTGTGAGGATTACAAAGAAGCATCATAGTTGTTAGTGGTTGAGCTAGCTTTGCTTCAAGGTCTTCAAAGTCGATCTCGTAAGAGCCATCTTTATAGACAAGGTCGTTTGATAAAATTTCACGGCCGTTGTTTTTTATGCAGTTAAAAAATACATGATAGACGGGAGCTTGAACTAAAATTTGATCTCCTGGATTGCTAAATCTTCTAATAGCTGTCGAAATAGCTGGTATAACACCAGTACAAAAGCACATCCACTCGTTTTCAAAGCTAACATCATGACGCCTTTTCCACCAGCCTTTAATCGCTTCGTTCCACTCTTTTGGGATAAATGAGTAGCCAAAGACGCCATTATCAAGACGCTTTTGTAGGGCATTTAAAATTTCAGGCGCAGCCTTAAAATCCATATCAGCAACCCACATTGGCAAAACATCATTTTTCATTCGCCATTTTGATGAGTTGGTGTCATCTCTGCTAATAAGCGTATCAAAATCGTACTTCATAGCTTTTCCTTAAAATAAAATTTTAAATCAATTATAACCCAAAAGATACTAATATAATTTGAAATTTTCTCTCAATTTAATATTTCAAAAGGAAAAATGATGAAATTAGCTCAGGCTCTCATTTTAAGAGCTGATACACAAAAACGTTTAGAGCAGCTAAAAGGTAGGTTGCTCGATAATGCAAAAATGCAAGAAAATGAAAGACCTAGCGAAGATCCAAAGCTTCTTTTAAAAGAGCTTGATAGGCTAAGCGATGAGCTATTTAGGCTGGTCTTGGCTATAAATTTAACAAACTCAAGTGCAAAATTTGAAGGTGCGAGTCTAACTGAAATGATCGCTAAAAAAGATACGCTAAGCCAAAAAGCAAGCGTGCTTAGGGAATTTGCCAAAAGCGCAAGCCAAAAGGTCGATCTTTACTCAAATAGCGAGATAAAAATTTTAAGTAGTGTTGATGTAGCCACGCTCCAAAAGCAAATAGACGAGCTATCAAAAGAGATCAGAGAGCTAGATATGAAGCTACAAGAGGCAAACTGGCAAGTTGATCTTGTAGAGTAAAATTTATGGTGAAAATGTAGCTAAAGGCGAGTAAAAAGAAAAATTTATTAGGCTTGCGGGGAGAGAGCAAAAGCTTAAATTTATCCCAGCAATTTAAAAAATGCATTCTTAAAAATAAATGTTACTACCACTTACTGATTTAGCTACATTTTGGGTGGGTTTGGGGAAGATTAATCTTTATTATGTAAGATTTCACAAATTTTTAAAAGGAAATTTATGAAACTTGATACCTTGATCGTAAAAGGCATTGAAGCTAAAAATAATCCAAATAAAGCTGTCATTCCGCCTGTTTTTTTAGCAAGTACATTTGTGCAAGATGATCTTGAAAATTTTCAAGAATTTGCATATTCGCGTGGTAGCAACCCAACCAAAAAAGCATTTGATGAAATTTTTGCAAAAGTTGAAGGCAGCAAATACGCTTTTAGCTTTGGTTCAGGCATGGCAGCAACAGCAGCTGCACTTAGTCTTATAAAAACTGGGCAAAAGGTCCTGCTAAATAGCAACGTCTATGGCGGCACTTATAGGTATGTTACAACCGTTTTTGAAAGCCATGGCATAAAGAGCGAATTTATAGACGATCTAAATTTTTTAAGTGAAGATGATATAAGTGACGACGTGGCGGCGATATTCATCGAAACTCCGTCAAATCCTCTCTTAAGAGTGACAGACATCGCTAGAATTTCAAAGATCGCTCACAAAAAGGGCGCTCTAGTCATCGTGGATAACACATTTTTAACGCCTTATTATCAAAGAGTACTTGATCATGGAGCTGATATCGTGGTTTATAGCGCTACAAAGTATATCGGTGGACACGCTGATGTGATCGCTGGTATCGTCACGCTAAACGATGATGCTTTGGCTGAGAAGATAAAATTTGCTAAAAACACTCTTGGTGGCATCATAAGCCCGATGGATGCCTACTACCTAATACGTGGGCTTAAAACGCTTAGCGTTAGGTTTGATAGACAAACGCAAAATACACATAAAATAATCAAATTTTTACAAAATAATGACGCTGTTAGCGTGGTACATTTTGCTGGTTCATATAGCGAGCAAGAGGCTAAGATGCAAGCAGCTCAAGCAAGTGGCATCGGCGCTCTTATCTCTTTTGAGCTCGATGAAAAATATGATGTAAATAAATTTGTAAAATCGCTAGAAATTTTTGATCTAGCAGTGAGCCTTGGCGGCGTAGAAAGCCTCATTTGCAGGCCTGCGACGATGACACATGAGGCATATCCAAAAGAGGCGCTAGATAAGATCGGCATAAAGCAAAACTTGCTTCGCCTAGCAATCGGTATCGAAAACGCTGATGATCTAATAGCAGATCTTGATCAAGCATTTAAAAAAACAAAAAAATAATAAAGGAGATAGATATGGCAACTACAAAATTTAAAGGTAGTGAGGTAAATTTAAGTGGAAACGAGGTCTTTGTAGGCTCTTATGCGCCTGAAGCAAAAGTCGTAGCGCAAGATCTTAGCGAGTTTAGTGTAGGCGGAAATAATGGCGTAGAAGTACTTGTTTGCTTGCCATCACTTGATACTGGAGTTTGTGCAGCAGAGGCTCGTAAATTTAACGAAAAAGTAGCCGGTAAACATGGCGTAAAACTAAGCATCATCTCAAATGATTTACCATTTGCGATGGGGAGATTTTGCACGACTGAAGGCATAGAAAATTTACGTGTAGGAAGTGACTTTAGATACGGAGAATTTGCTAAAAACTATGGCGTTTTAATGAGCGATGGCCCACTAAAAGGACTACTTGCAAGAGCGGTATTTGTCATCAATGATGGCGTAATAATTCACAAACAAATCGTTCCTGAAGTGACAGAAGAGCCAAACTACGATGCTGTATTTGATGCTATTAAAAGTAGCGGTAGTTGCGGTTGTGGCTGCCATTAAAAAGGATGTTATCTAAGCATCTATTTGATGCTTAGATAATTAATCTTAGTCAAATAGAGATTTTTCAAAAGATTTTACTACAAAGCTTTTTCTATGAAGGCTTGAATAGCCAAACTTAGCAATGGCTTCTAGATGCGCCTTTGTGCCGTATCCTTTGTGCCTAGCAAAGCCATATTTTGAGTAAATTTTATCCCAGCTTTTCATCAAACTATCACGACTAACCTTTGCTAATATGCTAGCAGCGCTTACCCCAGCGACTTTGCTGTCAGCTTTTATCATCGTTGTGATACCAACGCCATAGTCTAAATTACCATCATAAATGATCTCAAAACCCTCAAAATGCGCCTTAAAAATTTTGAGCGCTCGTCTTAAGCACTCGCTTAGCCCAAGTTCGTCTATTTGCGCATTTGAGAAGTAGATGATGAGAAAATTTGAGCTTTTTATAATCTCTTTAAAAAGCTCCTCACGCCTTTTTGCAGTTAGTTTTTTGGAGTCGTTTAGGCCTGAAATTTCTTTATTTAGCACGCAGGCCGCTACGCTTAAAGGCCCAGCTAAAGCCCCACGTCCAGCCTCATCTATGCCACAAATTTTTGCCATTAAAGTCCGATTTCATCGTTAAAGTAAGGTTTTAGCTCATCAAGTGGCACGCTAATTTGCTCCTCATTTAAAAAAGTAAGCCCAAGTGGCGAAATTACAAAATTTTCACTAACGCCTGCTGTTGCAAGGATTGCTTTTAGATGAGGATCGTTCATATCTTTAAAAATCTGCTTTAACTTTAGCTTTTTGTTGGTTTTAAGTAAGACGACATCGCAGCTAGTTTTATTATTTTTATAGGTGCAGATGCTTTTTATTTTGTCATTTATATAGTAGATGTTATCTAGGCTTTCAAATTGGTTATTTGGCCATTTTTTACGTTCGCTTTTTAGGTCATAAAGTGTCGAGAGTAATTTATTTTTATTTTTTTTAGCCGATTCTTTGGCAAATATATCGTTAATTATAGCTTCGTATCTCGTGCCATTTGCTTCGATCATTTGGATGCCAATATTTAGCATTTCATACTCTTTTTCTTTTTTGATAGTCGCATTATAGGCTTTGTTTTTAACGATTATTTTGCCCTTTAGCTCACCATTTTCATTTTTAACGTCTAAATTTATCTTATCAGATACAGCATTTAGCAATGAAATTTCACTGCTATTTTGCTCAAGATTACCTTTTTCATAGTCGTATTTTGTACCATCAAAAAAGATATGTCCGCTTATCTTGGCCGGCACTTTAAAGCTCTTACTTTGCTTAAAATTTTCAAATTCATCTTTAAAATAGTTCATATAAACTTCAAATTTTATACCATTTGCCTCGCCAATAAATTTATAAAATTTCGCCCAGTTTTCGTGATTTATCTCATAGCCAAATAGGCTTACTATAAGTATAAAAATCCCAATAAATGCTCTCATTTCTGTCCTTCATAGTTTTTTTGATTATAGCTTCTTTACTTTAAGCTTTTAAAACAATAATCAAATAAAGGTTTAAATTTATAAACCTAGACTCCACCTAGAAAATGGCAAAATTTCGCATTTTATGCCCTCAAAGCTAAGCTCAGCTTGGTTTGCAACGCTAATTATTTGAAGCTTACTAACGCCCAGCTCTTTTAAGCTTGCGTGGAGTTTTTTAAATTTCAAGAAGATGATCTCTGGTGCAGAAAACGGCACACAGATGATCGCGATCTTCCTTTTACTAAGGAAGAAATCAATCTCTTTTGTGTAGTAAATTTCATCTTTAAATTTAAGCAACTCGCAAAAAACGACATTTGCAAAGACGGCCAAAAAGTCCTTTTTTAGATACAAAGCATTACGAAGTGCAAAATTTGTAAAGTAGAGCTTTTTGCTCGTGCTGCTCTCATCTAAATTTGGTACTAATTCTATAAAGCCATTTTCATTAAGGCTGGTTACCGCGTTATAGACACTATCTTTTGAGATTTTCATCTGCTCTTTTAAGTTTTTGTAGATACCAAAAGTGCTAAGCACATCGTGGCATTTTGGAGTACATTCTTTTAAAATCGCAATGCTTTGCTCGCTTAAATTTGCTTTTAAGAGCTGCTGCAAGTGTGCCGTGACCTCGCTGGAGTCTAAAAAGGCACTTGCTATCTCGTTGCCGTGAGCCAAAAAGTAGCTAAATAGTAGGTCTTGGTCCAAATTCTTCTTAAAAAATAGTATAAATTCCTCGTAGTCGAGATAGTTTAAATTTATGCGAGCAAAGCCGTCAATCGTGAGTGAAAATTCCTTGCTTGTAAGGATGATATTTTCAAGTGTTGCGCCCTTTAAAAAGTCTAAATTTGCAAGGTCAGTGGCTTGCAAATTTTCAACTGCAAGAACCTTTATCTGGGTATTTTTTTCTAAAAATTCTTTTAAATTTGCTAAAAGTAAGGCTCTGTCTATCCTTAGATCATCTAAATTTACATAAAGCCTCTCCTCGCTTTTATAATGGCTCAAAAACTCATAAACAAGGGCTGTTTTGCCGCTTGAAATGGCGCCTATTATAAGCGTCTTTGGCGAGATGATTTCGTATTTTCTGGGGATAAATTTACTTGATTTAAGCGGCTGATTGTAATAAAGCTCTAATTGGTTCATTTTCTCCCCTTTGTAAGATGTATATGTAAATTTTTGTTATGTCGTCAATCCCCCCCCCTTTTTTTTGCTATAAGCGCGATTTCATCGCTTGTTAGTTCATAAAGCTCAAAAACAAGTTTGTCTATTTTTTCGTTACTTGCCTTGATTTTGTCGTTTAGCGCGTCGATATTTTCTTTGGCTTCTAGCTTTTCATCAAGAGTTAAAGTAGGCATATGCTTCTCGTAAAGCTTGATTTTTTCATTGGCTTTTAAAATCTCATCAACCAAATTTATTATCTCGTTTGCTA
Source organism: Campylobacter concisus (assembly GCF_003049735.1). NCBI lineage: Bacteria > Pseudomonadati > Campylobacterota > Epsilonproteobacteria > Campylobacterales > Campylobacteraceae > Campylobacter > Campylobacter concisus. The sequence continues at coordinate 135,998 of NZ_PIRM01000004.1, forward strand.
AATTTTCATTTTGTGGCGTGATTTGTGGGATAGGCAAAATTTCTAAGCGATTTGTTGTTATTTCGCCTTCAAGTCCGCCTCCAGCATAGAAAAAGTTAAAAATTTTATAAACAGCTGTTGAATTTAAAAAGGCTAATAAAAATTTTAGATTTTCGCCAGTTATGCAATATGCAGTATTGTTTGGAATATTATTATTTGTATCGTAAGCAAATTTTGGACTTTGCACAATTTTTGCACATAAAATTTTCTCTTTTTCAAATTCTTCATAATAAGCGATGTTATCTTGCGTCTCAAACCATTTATTTGATGTTTTTTTGCGGCATTTTTTACCATTTATAGTTTCGCCACTTTGTGCTATATAAGGCAAAAAAATTTGTAAATATCCCTTAAGACTTGGAAAATTTTCAATATCTATCTTTAACGCTGGAAATGTGCAAATGAGCCACAGTCCAGCCCACTCATAGTCATAACGCTTTATATCTTGACCTCGTAAGATCGGCCTAATGAGCTTTTGCGTCCGCTCTCTTTCTTCTCCAGTGCAGTTATTTAAAATTTTATCACGGGTGTCACTATCAATAATAAATACTTCATTTAGTCCTGTTTTGATACCAGAATGAATTTTTATGCCCCAATTTTTTAATGGCTCTGCAACTTTTTCGATCTTGCTTTTTAGCTCAAATTTGCTGCTATCTAGGAAAGTGAAATTTATTTCATTTAGTGTAGATTGTGGTATTTGGATAAATTTTTGCGTTTTTAAATTTATGCTGTTTGAAGCTAGGAAATTAAATTTTGAATTTTCACCGGCTCTTATTTTTCTAAAAATAGTAACCGCGCTATCTACGCTCGCGTCTTCAAAAACTTTAACCCCAGCAAAATCGATAATATGTGTTATTTGCGTATTTTCTAATATGAATTTACGTAAATTTTCACCATAGCTGGCACGGAAAAATTTATTTGAACATATAAAACCTAAAAGTCCATTTTCTTTTAGATGTGTAATGCCAAGCTCATAAAAATAGACAAATAAATCAGCCGTACCACTATAAACTTTATATTTTTGCAGGGCTGGCTTTTGCTCTTTTATCGCCTCTTGTCTGACATAGGGAGGATTGCCGATAACGACATCAAATTTAAAGTCAAAAGGAAATTCTAAAAGCGAGTTTGCTGCTATCAAATTTTTACTAAGATCTGTTAAAACTCGTCCTTTTGCAGCTGTGCGGAGCCAAAGGGATAGTCTGGCGATCTCGGCCGCATCGGCATTTATATCTACGCCGTAAAGGTTGTTTTCTAAAATCGTGCTTTCTATATCGTAAAGTCCCAAGCCCTCGCCCTCATATACTTTGCGGTAAGTGTCTAATGTGCCATGCTCGCTAATGAGAAATTCTAAAGCTTGGTTTAAAAACGCACCAGAGCCACAAGCTGGATCAAGTATCTTAAGAGATAAGAGCCACTCGCGGTAAGCATAAATTTTGTCTTTGATCTCACTTTCTGCTTTGGTTAATTTTTTGGGATTTTTTGGTGCTAATAGCTCATTTAGATCAAGCCCTAGCTCATCTTTTTTGGCTTTACAAAGCTCACCAAGCGAATTTTCGATTATAAATTCTGTTATAAACTCTGGCGTATAAAATATGCCATCTTTTTTGCGTTTGCTCTGTTTGGCATCAAATTTATTTCCATTTATTTGCGCATTTAGCTCTTCAAGGTCGTTTAGTGAGCTTTCAAAGATATGTCCTAGGATATTTACACCGATGTCGCTTAAAAAGTCATAGTCGCTTAAAAACTGTGCTTCAAGTACGCTATCGTCTATCTTTAGCGCATCAAGCTCAGTGTCTGTGGCAAAAAGTCCGCCATTGTAGCGTTTGATATCAAGACGTTCACTACCTTCATCAATGGCTTTAAAGTAAATTTTGTAAAAGTCATAAAAACTAAGCTCGGTAACTTGGTTTTGAAATTTATCTTTTATCTCGGCTATCGTGCGAAGTCTTAGTAGTCCGCGGTCTTCAGCAAATAGTATAAAGACAAACCTGTCGCATAGTTTTTGAGTCAGGCTTAAAAGCCTATTTTTATCAATGCTAGCATTGTTTTTGCAAATATTTTTGAAAAGAGTGAGCCTAAATACGCTAAAGTCTTTATAAAATTTATTTGAAATTTCGCGCTCGTGAGTGGCAAATTTCTCTTTTAGCTTTAGCGGCAGATCCGTGCTAATGCTCTCAAAGCTAAGCAGCAAATGAAGTTTTTTAAACTCGTCAAAGCTTGCTGTAAAAAGGTCAAATTTTTCAAATGTTGTTTTATTGCCGATGTAAAAGCGCAGTTCGTTAAAATTTGAAACAACGACATATTTGGCATTTTCATGTGAGATAAAATAGCGAAAGGCTTGATCTACCGGGCTAAGCTCGCGGTTGGACGGAGTTTTATCAAGATGCTGTGTGGTCTGATCTTTTAGCTCGATCACGCATCTAACTTCGCCATTTATCAGTATCGCCCCATCTGCTTTTTTGCCGTCAGTTTCGTTCTTTTTCTCGCGTTCAAGATTGAAATTTGTAGGATTAGTAGTATCTAAAGTGTAGCCAAGGCAGTTTTCAAAGATATCTTTTAGAAACTGCGTTTGAAATTTCTCTTCTTTGAAGCTCTTAATGTCGCTAGCTTTTGCCTGATATGTTTGTAAATTTACATAACGCTTTTTAAGCTTCTCCTCGTCTTGTTCTTGAGTTAATAAGAATTTTGTATTAAAGATCGGCATCTTTTCTCTTTAAAATTTTAATTTCTTGGAATCTTATCTTTTTAAATTTTATATCTTCCTTATTAAAAGGAAATAATTAATCAAAATTCATCAAAAAATAGCGTTTTTCTTGACAACCATAATAGCTTTTTTGTAAAATCGCGTTCTCTTTACGAAAAGACAAGCGTCTTTGCTCGTACGATCGCTTGATCCTATGCGAGTTATTTTGATGTAAAGAGGTCGCGAGTTTGCGACAAGTTCTTTTTAAAGGAAAACACATGGAAAGAATCAGGTTAAAGCTAAAAGCTTACGACCATAGAGTTCTAGACCGCACTGTTGCAGCAATCGTAGAAGCTGTCAAACGAACAGGTGCCGACGTTCGTGGCCCGGTACCAATGCCTACAAAGATCAAACGCTATACAGTCTTAAAATCTCCACACATCAACAAAGACTCACGTGAGCAGTTTGAGATGAGAATACACGCTCGTATGCTTGACATCGTAGCTGCTACTCCAGAAACTGTAGATAGCCTAACAAAACTCGACCTAGCTCCAGAAGTTAATGTCGAAGTTCGTGCGATGAAATAAGCGGACAAAAGGATAAGAGTATGGAATATATTGTAGAAAAAATAGGCATGAGTAGAACGATTGCCACGAAGAGTGCGCCAGTTACACTACTTAAGCTAGTTGAGGCTAAAGTATGTGAGATCGACGAAAACAAACGTGCTATCGTAGCGTATGCCCACACTAAAGCAAATAACAAAGCTATCGCTGGTCAGCAAAAAAAATATAATCTGACTGCAGAATTTAACAAATTTGCTACGCTTGAAGTAGCTAATAGCGAAGTTGGAAACCTAGACTTTACACCATTAAATGAGGCTAAAATTTTAAAAGTTAGTTTTAACTCAAAAGGTAGAGGCTACCAAGGTGTGGTAAAAAGACATGGTTTTGGTGGTGGTCCAAAAAGCCACGGCTCACGTTTCCATAGACGCCACGGTTCAATTGGTAACTGCGAATGGCCAGGTCGTGTTCAGCCAGGTATGAAAATGGCAGGACACATGGGCAATGAGAAAGTTACTGTTAAAAACGAGCTAATAAGCTTTGACGCTCAAAATGGCATCGTAGTTGTAAAAGGTTGCGTTCCTGGTCACAATGGTGCAATGGGTAAAATAAGGATTGTAAAATGAGTAAAATTCACGTATTAAACGATAAATTTGAAAATTCAGGCGAGTTAGAGCTTCCTGCAAGCTACGCTGAAGTAAATCCGCACAACCTATATCTTTATGTAAAATCTTACCTTGCTGGTATAAGAGCAAATTCGGCTCACACTAAAAGCCGTGCTTTTGTAAGCGGTGGTGGTAAAAAACCATGGAGACAAAAAGGACGTGGTGGTGCAAGAGCGGGTTCAACTAGAACTAACGTTTGGGTAGGCGGTGCAGTTGCATTTGGTCCAACAAACGAGAAAAACTATTTTCAAAAAGTCAATAAAAAACAAAAAAGACTAGCTCTTGAGTACGCTTTGGCAGTAAAAGCACAAGATGGTAAAATTTTCGCAGTAGATAGCATCTCAATCGAGTCTGGAAAGACAAAAGATGCAGCTAATATCATCAAAAATTTAAAAGTAAAAGACGCGCTTATCGTTAAAGATTTACTAGACGATAAAACACTACTTGCTTTTAGAAATTTAGCAAACTGCTATGTAGTAGATGCAAATGAGGTAAATGCTTATCTTGTCTCTACATTTAGTTCGGTTATTATTGAAAAAGCTGCACTAAAAACTATAACAAAAGAGGGCTAAAATGGCTGATATAACTGATATCAAAACAATTATTTATACAGAAAAAACTCTAGGCCTTCAAGAACAAGGCGTTGTTGTTATCCAAACTTCACCAAGAGTTACAAAAAACAGCTTAAAAGCGGTTTTACAAGAGTATTTTGGAGTAACGCCTGTTCGCGTAAATTCACTTAGAATTAGCGGCAAGGTTAAGCGTTTTAGAGGAAGAGCAGGCCAACGTGACGAGATAAAGAAATTCTACGTTAAGTTACCTGAAGGCGTAAGCCTAGAAAATACGGAGGCGTAAGATGGCTATAAAATCATATAAACCATATACACCTAGTCGTAGATATATGACTGGACTAAGCTCTGAAGATATAACAGCTAAACCAAGCGTTAGAAGCTTGCTTGTTAAACTACCTGCAACTGGTGGCAGAAACAATAATGGTCGTATAACTTCAAGACATAAAGAGGCAGGTGCAAAAAAACTTTATCGTATCATCGACTTCAAACGTCGTAAATTTGGTATAGAAGGTAAAGTTGAAGCGATCGAGTACGATCCAAACAGAAACTGCCGTATCGCTCTTATAGCTTACAAAGATGGTGAAAAGCGCTATATCATTAGACCAAATGGCCTAAATGTTGGTGACGTTATCGCATCTATCGATGAGGGCTCACTAGATATTAAACCAGGCAACGCTATGAAATTAAGATTTATCCCAGTTGGTACTATTGTTCATAACGTAGAGCTAAAGCCTGGTAAAGGTGCTCAAATAGCTCGTTCAGCTGGTGGTTATGCTCAGCTAATGGGTAAAGAAGAGAAGTATGTTATCTTAAGAATGCCAAGTGGCGAGATGAGACAAGTACTAGCTGAGTGTATGGCAAGTATCGGTGTAGTTGGTAACGAAGATTGGGCTAACATCACTATCGGTAAAGCCGGACGTAATCGCCACCGCGGTATCCGCCCACAAACACGTGGTTCTGCTATGAACCCAGTTGATCACCCACACGGCGGTGGTGAAGGTAAGAAAAATTCAGGCCGTCACCCAGTTACTCCATGGGGTAAACCAACTAAAGGTGCTAAGACTCGCCGTAAAAAAGCTAGTGATAAGCTTATAATTTCAAGAAGGAAAGGAAAATAGAGATGGCAAGATCACTCAAAAAAGGTCCTTTCGTAGATGATCATGTAATGAAAAAAGTTATTGCCGCAAAAAATGCAAACGATAACAAACCAATCAAGACTTGGTCAAGACGTAGTACGATTGTACCTGAAATGATTGGACTAACATTTAACGTTCATAATGGCAAGAGCTTTATTCCTGTATATGTTACGGAAAATCATATAGGCTATAAACTTGGCGAATTTGCTCCAACACGCACATTTAAGGGTCACAAAGGCTCAGTGCAAAAGAAAATCGGCAAGTAAGGGGAGATAATATGAGTAAAGCAATTATAAAATTCGTAAGACTTTCTCCTACAAAAGCAAGACTTATAGCAAGAGAAGTTCAAGGTATGAATGCCGAGCTAGCACTTGCAAGCTTGCAATTTATGCCAAATCGTGGTGCTAAATTTATAGCAAACGCTATTAGCTCAGCAGTAGCAAATGGCGGATTTGAGCCAGAAGAGGTTGTAGTAACTAGTTGCCGCGTTGACGCTGGTCCTGTATTAAAGAGATTTAGACCAAGAGCAAGAGGAACAGCGAGCAAAATTCGCAAACCTACTTCTCATGTAATGGTAGAAGTATCTAAACCTGAAAAGAAGGAAGCATAATATGGGACAAAAAGTAAATCCAATAGGTCTTAGACTAGGAATTAACCGCAACTGGGAATCTAGATGGTTTCCAACCAAACAAAGTCTTCCTGAAAATATCGGTGAAGATTACAAAATTCGTGCATTTTTAAAGAAAAAACTTTACTATGCAGGAATTAGCCAAATTCTAATCGAAAGAACGGCTAAAAAACTTCGTGTAACCGTAGTTGCAGCTCGTCCTGGTATCATCATCGGCAAAAAAGGTCAAGATGTTGAAAATCTAAAGAACGAAGTTAGCAAACTTATCGGTAAAGAAGTAAATGTAAATATTAAAGAAGAAAGAAAAGCTCAAGCTTCAGCTCAACTTGCTGCTGAAAACGTAGCTATGCAACTTGAAAAGCGTGTCGCATTTAGACGTGCTATGAAAAAAGTTATCCAAGGTGCTCAAAAATCAGGCGCTAAAGGTATCAAAATTTCAGTTGCTGGTCGCTTAGGTGGCGCTGAGATGGCAAGAACCGAGTGGTATCTAGAAGGTCGCGTTCCGCTTCATACTCTTAGAGCAAAGATCGATTACGGTGTAGCTGAGGCTCATACGACTTATGGAAACATAGGTATTAAAGTATGGATTTTTAAAGGTGAAGTTCTTCAAAAAGGTGTTCAACCTGAGAAAACTGAAGAAGAAACACCTAAGAAAACACGTAGAGCAAGAAGAGGTAAATAATTATGTTGATGCCTAAAAGAACGAAATTTCGTAAGCAAATGAAAGGTCGCAACCGTGGTTATGCGACTCGTGGAGCATCTTTAGCAACTGGCGAATTTGCACTTAAGGCTGTTGAAGCTGGTAGAATAAATTCTCGCCAAATAGAAGCTGCTCGTCAAGCTCTAACTCGTCACGTAAAAAGACAGGCTAAAATTTGGATTAGGGTTTTCCCTGATAAGCCACTTACTAAAAAACCTCTACAAACTCGTATGGGTAAAGGTAAGGCTGGAGTTGAAGAGTGGGTTATGAATATCAAACCTGGTCGTATAATATTTGAAATGGCTGGTGTTAGCGAAGAGCTAGCTCGTGAAGCTCTAACTTTAGCTTTACACAAACTTCCTTTCAAATCAAAATTTGTAACGCGAGAGAGTGAAAATGAAATATACTGAGTTAAAAGATAAGAGCGTTGCAGAATTAAACGCGTTGCTAAAAGAGAAAAAGGTGCTTTTATTTACTTTAAGACAAAAGCTAAAAACTATGCAGTTAAGCAACCCTAATGAGATTAGTGCTGTTCGCAAAGAGATAGCTCAGATCAACACTGCAATTAGTGCAACAAGACAAGGGGCGTAAAATGGCATTAAAAAGAGAAATTCAAGGTGTTGTTTTACAAAAAGCTGGAGATAAAACAGCTACTATTTTGGTAGAAAGACGCGTTATGCATCCAAGATACCATAAATTTGTAAAACGCTTTAAAAAGTATTTAGTTCACGATGAGAAAAATGAGACAAGAGCAGGCGATACAGTTGTTGCGATCGAGTGCAGACCACTTTCAGCTCGCAAGAATTTTCGCTTAAAAGCTGTATTGGCAAAGGGAGTTGAGTAATGATTCAAAGTTTTACAAGACTTGCAGTTGCTGATAATAGTGGTGCAAAAGAGTTAATGTGTATAAAAGTTCTTGGCGGCAGCAAAAGAAGATACGCTACACTTGGCGATATCATAGTTTGCTCTGTTAAAAAAGCTCTTCCAAATGGAAAGATCAAAAAAGGACAGGTTGTAAAAGCTGTTGTTGTAAGAACTAAAAAAGAGGTTCAAAGAGATAATGGTTCGCTAATCCGCTTTGACGAGAATGCAGCTGTTATACTTGATAGCAAAAAAGAGCCAGTCGGCACTCGTATTTTTGGACCAGTTGGACGTGAGGTTAGATATGCTAACTTTATGAAGATTGTTTCGCTAGCTCCGGAGGTTTTATAATGGCTAATGTAAAATTTAAAGTCAAAAAAGGCGATACCGTTAAGATTATCGCTGGTGACGATAAAGGCAAAACTGGTAAAATTTTAGCAGTTCTTGCAAAAAAAGGTCAGGTTATAGTTGAGGGATGCAAAATAGCTAAAAAAGCTATCAAACCAAGCGAAAAAACTCCAAATGGTGGTCACGTAAATAAAGAGATGCCAATTGACATATCAAATGTCGCGAAAGTTGAAGGATAAGAGATATGAGTAGATTAAAAGATAAATTTAACGAAACTATCAAGCCAGCTCTCGTAAAAGAATTTGACATCAAAAATCCAATGCTTATCCCTGCACTCGAGAAAATTGTGATCAGTGTAGGTGCTGGAGACTCTGCGAAAGATCAGAAAGTGCTTCAAAATATGGCTGATACCATTTCACTTATCGCTGGACAAAAAGCAGTTATCACTGATGCTAAAAAATCAGTTGCTGGCTTTAAAGTTCGCGAGGGTTTTCCTGTTGGTATCAAAGTAACTTTGAGAAAAGAGCAAATGTATGCTTTCTTAGATAAGCTAATCAGCGTTGCTCTTCCAAGAGTTAAAGACTTCCGTGGTCTTCCAAAAAATGGTTTTGATGGACGTGGAAACTATAACTTCGGTCTTAGTGAGCAGCTAATGTTTCCAGAGGTTGAGTATGATAAAATTTTACGAACTCATGGTATGAATATTACGATTGCTACTACGGCTAAAAATGATAAAGAGGCATTCAAATTGCTAGAGCTATTTGGTGTGCCGTTTGCAAAAGGAAAGTAAAATGGCAAAGAAATCAATGATAGCAAAAGCTGCACGCAAGCCAAAATTTGCGGTTCGTGGCTATACTAGATGCCAAATTTGCGGTCGTCCGCACTCTGTTTATAAAGATTTTGGAATTTGCCGTGTTTGCCTAAGAAAAATGGCTAACGAAGGCCTAATACCTGGTCTTAAAAAAGCAAGTTGGTAAGGAAGAGAAATGTTAAACGATTTAATATCAGATGGATTAACACGCATTAGAAATGCAAGTATGAGAAAGCTTGAAACTGCGAAATTGCTTCATTCTAAGGTTGTTGAGGCTACTCTTTCTATCCTTGCAGCAAAAGGCTATGTAGAGAGCTACAACGTTATCGAAGAAGGCAACAAGAAATTTATAAACGTAGTTTTAAAGTATGATGAGTACGGCAGAAGCGTTATAAACGAGCTTAAAAGGGTTTCAAAACCTGGTCGCCGTGTTTATCAAGGCAAAGACGACATTAAGCGTTTTAAAAATGGTTATGGAACAGTTATTGTTAGCACAAGCAAAGGCGTTATGAGCGGTATTGAAGCAAGTAAAGCTGGCGTTGGCGGCGAAGTTCTTTGTACGGTTTGGTAATAAACTGCATTAAACGCTATTTAACCTTATGATTTTAAGGTTAAATTTTTAGCTTGGTAAAATTTTAGATTTTGCCAAGGCTAAATTTAGAAATTCAAATGAAGGTTTCGTCAAATTTGACGATAAAATTTACGGCATTGTGGTGTTTATTCGTAAATGTAGGAACACCCTAGACAAGTAAAGGAAAAAAATGTCACGTATTGGAAAACAGCCTATCGCTATCCCAAGTGGTGTAGACGTTAGCGTTGAAAATAATGTCCTAAAATTTAAAAAGGGCAATCATATAAAAGAGCTTGACACAAAAGGTCACGTTGATGTCAAGATAGAAAATGGTCATATAGTTTTTGCTCCAAAAGGCGAAGATCGCCAAAGTAGAGCTTACTGGGGAACATATAGAGCACTTGCTAACAATATCGTAACTGGTATCACTGCGGGATTCACTCGCCAGCTTGAGATCAACGGCGTTGGTTATAAAGCAGCTGCAAAAGGTAAAATTTTAGAGCTTTCTCTTGGTTTTTCACACCTTATCAACTATGAGCTACCAGCAGGCGTTGAAGCTAGTGTTGAGAAAAACGTTATTACTATCAAAGGCGATGACAAACAAGTAGTAGGTCAAGTGGCTGCTCAAGTTAGAGGATTTAGACCACCTGAGCCATATAAAGGCAAAGGCGTTAAATATCTAGAAGAACGCATCATCCGCAAAGCGGGCAAGACATCTAAGAAGTAAGGAGCGGTAAATGACAGCAAAAGTACTAAAAAGAAAAATCGCTCTTAGAATTAAGAGAAAAAGAAGAATCAGAGGTAAAATTTCTGGTGTTGCAACTTGCCCAAGAGTTTCTATTTTCAAATCAAACAGAACTCTTTATGTTCAAGCGATTGATGACGTTACGGCTACTACACTAGCTGCAGTTGATGGTAGAAAGATAGGCATAAAAGCAAATAAAGAAGGTGCGGTCACTTTAGCTAAAGAATTTGCTAAGGCTTTAAAAGCTAAGAAGATAGATGTTGCAGTTTTTGATAGAAATGGTTATTTATACCATGGCGTTATCGCAGCATTTGCTGAAGCTTTAAGAGAAAATGGCATCAAGCTATAACCCAAAGGAAAATCGATGGAAAAATATAATAGAGAAGAATTTGAAGAAGTAATCGTCGATATCGGTCGGGTTACAAAGGTTGTTAAAGGTGGTCGTAGATTTAGATTTACAGCTTTAGTTGTTGTTGGTAATAGAAATGGTCTAGTTGGCTTTGGTTATGGTAAAGCTAAAGAGGTACCAGATGCGATGAGAAAAGCGATTGACGACGCATTTAAAAATATTATCCACGTTAAGATCAAAGGCACAACTATCCCTCACGACGTAGAGGTAAAATATAACGCAAGTAGAATGCTACTTCGCCCAGCTAGCGAGGGTACTGGTGTTATCGCTGGTGGTAGTGCACGTCCTATCATCGAGCTTGCAGGTATTAAGGATATCCTTACTAAATCACTTGGCTCAAACAACTCAGCAAACGTCGTTCGTGCTACTATAAAAGCACTTAGTTTGCTAAAAAGCTAAGAGAAAGGAGTTAAGATGGCATTAGAAAAATTAACACCTGCTGTAGGTTCAACTCATGCAACCAAAAGAATAGGTCGTGGTCAAGGCAGTGGCAATGGCAAAACTGCTGGCAAAGGTAACAAAGGTCAAAGAGCAAGAAAAGGCTACAATGAGAAAAGAGGTTTTGAGGGTGGACAGCAACCACTTCAAAGACGTCTTCCAAAAGTAGGTTTTACTTCTAAATTTGAAAAACCTTATGTTATTAATGTTGAAAAAATCGCAGCTATAAAAGAGCTTGCTGAAATTTCAATAGCAACAATAGCTAGCGTTCATAAAATTTCAAAGAGCGTTACTAAGATAAAACTAATCGGTGCAAGCGCAAAAGCTCTTGCTTCTAAGATTAAAGACGAGAACGTTAGCGTTAGCGGAACAAAATAATGGATAAAACACTGACCAACAAGATTTTAATCACGTTGGCATTTTTGTTCGCATACAGGATACTGGCTTATGTGCCAGTTCCTGGTGTTAATGTCGACGTAATTAAAGAATTCTTCAATTCAAATAATAGCAACGCCTTGGGCTTATTTAATATGTTTAGCGGTAAAGCTGCTGAGCGTTTAAGTATCATATCTCTGGGCATCATGCCTTACATTACAGCTTCGATCATCATGGAGCTTTTAGCAGCAACATTTCCAAAATTAGGTCAGATGAAAAAAGAGCGTGACGGTATGCAAAAATATATGCAAATCATACGTTATGCAACCATTGTTATCACTCTTGTACAATCAATCGGTGTTTCTATCGGACTTCAAAGCTTAAGCGGACGCGGTGGCGAGCAAGCTATCATGATAGATATAAATTTATTTATCGCGATCTCTGCTGTATCTATGTTAACTGGAACTATGCTACTTATGTGGATAGGCGAGCAGATCACACAGCGAGGTATAGGCAATGGCATAAGCCTTATCATCTTTGCTGGTATCGTCTCTGGTATACCTAGTGCGATCGGTGGGACTATAAATTTAGTAAATACCTCTGAGATGAATTTCCTAACAGTCATCGCTATTTTAGCGATTATTTTAGCTACCATTGGTGCTATTATATTTGTCGAGATGGGTGAAAGGCGTATCCCTATTTCTTACTCAAGAAAAGTGATAATGGAAAATCAAAACAAACGTATAATGAACTATATACCGATCAAAGTAAATTTAAGCGGTGTTATCCCACCGATATTTGCTAGTGCGATTTTGATGTTTCCAAGTACAATCTTGCAAGCTAGTACAAATCCAATCATCCAAGCTATCAACGACTTTTTAAGTCCAAATGGCTATATGTTTAACTTTTTAACATTTTTATTTATCATCTTCTTTGCGTTTTTCTATGCATCGATCGTATTTAACACAAAAGATATAAGTGAAAATTTAAAGAAACAAGGCGGATTTATTCCAGGTGTTAGACCAGGTGAGAGTACGGCTAGCTATCTAAATGAAGTAGCTGGTAGGCTAACTTTGGGCGGTGCTTTATATCTAGGCATCATCTCAACTCTGCCATGGGTGCTTGTAAAAACTATGGGTGTACCATTTTATTTTGGTGGCACGTCAGTACTTATCGTGGTCTCTGTCGCTCTGGATACTATGAGGCGTATAGAAGCTCAGTCTTATACAAACAAATACCAAACTCTAAGTGCAGTAGGTCTATAAAATGGCTATCACGCTAAAAAGACCGGCTGAGATAGAGAAAATGAGAGCGGCGAATAAGATCGTCGCTCAAACTCTTGATCACGTTTCTACGATCATAAAACCTGGAATTTCACTTCTTGAAATAGATAAAATTTGTGAAGATATGATAAGGGCTGCTGGGGCAAAACCTGCTTTTAAAGGGCTCTACGGCTTCCCAAATGCAGCTTGCATAAGTGTCAATGAAGTGGTGATCCACGGAATTCCAAACGAATACAAACTAAAAGAGGGCGATATCGTTAGTGTTGATATCGGTTCAAATTTAGATGGTTATTTTGGTGACTCGGCTAGGACTTTTGGGGTTGGTAAAATTTCAAAAGAAGATGAAGCTTTGATCGCGTGCTCAAAAGATGCACTATATTTTGCGATAGATTTCATAAGAGCTGGTATGCATTTTAAAGAAATTTGCTACGAGCTTGAGAAATTTATTCTTGGTAGAGGTTATGTGCCTTTACGTGGATATTGCGGTCACGGTATAGGAAAAAGGCCACACGAAGAGCCAGAAATTCCAAACTATCTTGAGGGGCATAACCCAAAAGCTGGACCAAAGATAAAAGAAGGAATGGTATTTTGTATAGAGCCAATGATCTGCCAAAAAGACGGCACGCCAGTTTTAGGAAGCGATAACTGGAAAGTAACCTCAAAAGATGGTTTGAGAACTAGCCATTATGAGCATTGCATGGCGATAGTTAATGGTAAAGCCGAAATTTTAAGCCAAGCATAAAATTTATAGTAAAAATTTAAAGAAAGGAGAGTTTGTGGCAAAAGACGATGTCATTGAGATTGATGGAAATGTTGTTGAAGCACTGCCAAATGCAACTTTTAAAGTTGAGCTTGACAACAAACATATAATTTTATGTCATATCGCCGGAAAAATGAGAATGCATTATATAAAGATAATGCCTGGCGACCGCGTAAAAGTAGAACTTACGCCATATAGCCTAGATAAGGGCAGGATCACTTATAGATATAAGTAAATTTAGCCTCTTGGCAAATATGCTAAGTAAATTTAAAGCTGGTTTTGGATAAAATCCAAGCTTTGCGAAAAGCTGTATGAAGAATTATTTTCAAAGTTCCCCACTTATTTTGAAAATAGTTGGTCTAAATTCTTTCTTTAGACCTGATGCAGCCCCTAAAAAAGTGGAATAAATTTTTAGGAGACTAAAATGAAAGTTCGTCCTTCTGTAAAGAAGATGTGTGACAAATGTAAAATTGTCAAACGTAGTGGCATAATTCGTGTTATCTGCGAAAATCCAAAACATAAACAAAGACAAGGATAAGGCATGGCACGTATTGCAGGTGTAGATTTACCAAACAAAAAGAGAATAGAGTATGGTTTGACTTATATCTATGGTATAGGTCTTTATAAATCTCGTCAAATTCTTGACGCAGCTGGAATTTCTTACGACAAGAGAGTTTATGAGCTTAGTGAAGACGAAGCGGCAGCCATCCGTAAAGAAATTCAAGAGCATCATATCGTTGAGGGTGACTTGAGAAAACAAGTTGCTATGGATATCAAAGCTCTTATGGATCTTGGAAGTTATAGAGGTCTTCGTCATAGAAAAGGTCTTCCTGTTCGTGGTCAAAAGACTAAAACTAATGCTAGAACCAGAAAAGGCAGACGTAAAACTGTCGGTGCAGCTACTAAGTAAGGCAAGGGTTAAAGGATAATAAATGGCGAAAAGAAAAATTGTTAAGAAAAAAGTAGTTAGAAAAAGTATAGCCAAAGGTATCGTTTATATCAGTGCAACATTTAATAATACTATGGTAACTGTAACTGATGAAATGGGAAATGCTATTGCATGGAGTAGTGCAGGTGGCTTAGGCTTTAAAGGTAGTAAAAAATCAACTCCTTATGCAGCTCAACAGGCAGTTGAAGATGCTCTAAATAAAGCAAAAGAGCATGGTATAAAAGAAGTTGGTATTAAGGTTCAAGGTCCAGGTAGCGGACGTGAAACAGCTGTTAAAAGTGTAGGAACTGTTGAAGGAATTAAAGTATCTTTCTTTAAAGACATTACACCTTTACCACACAATGGTTGTAGACCGCCAAAACGCCGCCGCGTATAATTAGAGAAAAATAGGAGAAATTATTATGGCTAGATATACAGGACCTGTTGAAAAATTAGAAAGACGTCTTGGTGTGTCTCTTGCGTTAAAAGGCGAAAGAAGACTTGCTGGTAAAAGTGCTTTTGAAAAAAGACCTTATGCGCCAGGACAACATGGACAAAGAAGAGCAAAAATAAGCGAATATGGCTTACAACTTCGCGAGAAGCAAAAAGCTAAATTTATGTATGGTGTTTCTGAGAAACAATTTAGAAGATTATTTCAAGAAGCAGCACGCCGCGAAGGTAATACCGGTGCTCTTTTGGTTCAACTATTAGAGCAAAGATTAGATAATGTTGTTTATAGAATGGGCTTTGCAACAACTCGTCGTTTTGCTCGCCAGCTAGTAACCCATGGACATATTTTAGTAAATGGCAAAAGAGTAGATATACCATCTTACAGAGTTGAGCCAGGTGCAAAAGTAGAGATTGTTGAAAAATCTAAGAACAATCCACAAATTGTTCGCGCAATAGATCTTACAGCACAAACCGGTATTGTTGCTTGGGTAGATGTTGAAAAAGAGAAAAAATTTGGAATTTTCACTAGAAATCCAGAAAGAGAAGAGGTTATCATTCCTGTTGAGGAAAGATTTATAGTAGAGCTTTATTCAAAATAATAGAGGGTATAAAGATGAGAAAGATTACTACATCAGCTTATATGCCAACTGAAATTGAAGTTAAAAGTATTAGTGAAAATGTTGCTAACATTACAGCATATCCTTTTGAGGCTGGTTATGCTGTTACCTTGGCTCACCCATTGCGTCGTCTTCTTTACACAAGTACGGTAGGTTTTGCTCCTATTGGTGTAAAGATAAAAGGCGTTAGCCACGAATTTGACAGTATGCGTGGTATGCTAGAAGACGTAGCTTTTTTTATTATAAATTTGAAAAAAATCAGATTTAAATTAAAAAGCATTAGCGAGCGCGAAGTTATAGAGTATAGCTTTAAAGGACCAAAAGAGATAACTGGGGCTGATCTAAATAATGGTCTAGTTGAGATCGTTAACCCAGACGCATACCTTGCTACAATAAACGAAGATGCTGAGTTAAATTTTTCAGTTATCATTCAAAAAGGTATCGGATATGTTCCTAGTGAAGAGATCAGAGAAGAGATTGAAGACGACTATATCGCACTTGATGCTTTCTTTACACCAGTTAAAAAAGCAGTTTACGATATACAAAATGTCTTGGTTGAGGATGATCCAGACTATGAGAAGATCGTATTTACTATAACAACTGATGGTCAGGTTAGTCCGATAGAGGCTTTTAAAAATTGTTTAGAAGCTATGTATCAACAAATGTCAGTATTTAAAGGAATTTTAGATATTGATGTCAGTACTCCAGTTGCTAGCTCAAGTGCAGGCGGTGAGTTTTCAAAGCTACTTTCTAGTGTAGAAGATCTAAATTTAAGCGCTAGAAGTTTTAATTGCCTTGACAAAGCTGATATTAGATTTATCGGCGAGCTTGCATTAATGGACGAAAATGAGCTTAAAGAGCTTAAAAATTTAGGTAAAAAATCTCTTGAAGAGATTAAAGCGGTTATGGAAGAGATAGGCTATCCAGTTGGTGCCGATGTGTTAAAAGATGGCAAAGAGCAACTAAGAAAGAAAATAACCGAGCTTAAAGCACAAATGAGTGTAAAAGAATAAAAGGACAATAGATGAGACATAAACACGGATATCGCAAACTTGGTAGAACGTCATCTCATAGATCTGCATTGCTTAAAAATTTGGCGATAGCTATCATCAAAAGCGAAAAGATAGAGACGACTTTACCAAAAGCAAAAGAGCTTAGAAGCTATGTTGAGAAGCTAATTACAAGAGCCAGAAAAGGTGACTCTAACGCTCACAGAGCAGTATTTGCTTCTTTACAAGATAAAGAAACAACAAATAAATTAGTTACTGAAGTAGCTCCAAAATTTAAAGAGCGCAATGGCGGCTATACAAGAATCATCAAGACTCGTGTTCGCAGAGGCGACGCAGCAGAGATGGCTTATATAGAGCTAGTAGCTGAATAATTATTAGAGAGCTTCGGCTCTCTTTTTTTAATTTCTTGAATATAAAATTCTCTTACCTTTAAAATAAAATCCTTCTTTCAAAAGCTTTCTAAAGTATAAATTTCTTTAATTATTTATCAAATTTTATTAACCAAAAATCATAAATTTAATAGTTAAAAGTTGTAAGTCTTTTAATCTAAAATTATACATTTTAAATTTTTACCTTTAAACTCTATGCTAAAATTTTATTTTATAAAGACGATATTTGTTTCAGGCGTCTAATAAATTTCAAAGGATTTGAGATGATAGGTAGTGTAAATGGAGTTGGGACAAATTTTTATGTTGGCTCACAAAGTAGTAGAGCACAAGAGCTTGATACTAAAAATACTAAATCCAATATAGACAAAAATTCTTTAAATAATTTATCTAGCAGTTTGGTTGATGAGCAAAAAAGTCATACCGATACTAGAGGTGAGCCAATAAATTTAAATGAAACAAATACGATAAAATTTCAAAAAAATAGCGAGAACCTAACATTTGCTAGCAATTTCTCACTCTCAGGCATAGCTGCTAATGGCAAGATAAGCATCTGGGGCAAGCTCATGGGATATGACAAACAAGTCAGCCAAGATGAGATAAATGATCTCAAAAATTTTATCAACCAGACTAAAGCACTTGGCTTTGGCAGAGCTCACGAAGAGATCATAGGATATTATCCAACAGATGTCGATCTCTTTGCAAAAGAGTATACATCAAAACTTGATAACACACTTCTTGGGCTTGGTCACAAGAGCCACGTGGAAGGGTTTGAGATACTTGATAAGGACCTAAGCATAGATGAGTTTAAAGATAAGTGGATTGATTATGCGCTTAGGCAGTATCTTGGCGAAAGAGTCGGCGTGGAGAGCATTACAATAGGCAAAAAGGCTATCTCCATGCTAACTAGCACTAATAAGCCTCCAGTTGAGTATCAAACTCTACAAAATATAAATTTCACTGATGAAGAGAGCAGACAGAGATTTCTTACGCTCATGAAGGCTGGCATGAAGAGTGGGGCGGATTTTAAAGAGGTGGTAGAGGGCGTGCTCTCGCTTTATAATGTGCAAAATACAGACAAACTCGATGGCAACAAGGTCTATGCCTCAGTGATCGGACGAAGCGAGAAACTGGCTACTTACGACATCAACAAAGATGAGAAATTTGCCTATCTTAAGGAGCTAATGCAGCTTGAGAAAAACGGAGTTGATATACTAAAACTAATGGAAAAAGTGGAGCAAAAACAGAAATTAGATATAAAAGTGTAGGCTAAGTTTAGTTTTTTGTACCGCCTATCTTTTATGATTTTAGTCATAAGCGGCTCTTTTTACTTGGTTTAAATTTTTAAATGATAGAATCTTGATTTCTATTATTAAAATTATGGAGAACTCGTGAGAAAGCTACTTTGGCTAAATCCCGTTGTAAAAAATATGTATGACTTCTCTGCGCTAAAAGAGCTTTTGCAAAATAAGGGCTTTAAAATAGTAGAGTGCGAAAAAGATCATGTTCGTGATGTCAAAAATTCATATAAAAATTTATGCTCTAAAGGCATAGTTTTAGACAGTCGCTGTCCAAGAGCTGTAAATTTTATAAGATCAAATTTCAAAGATTTTTCAAACAATATTTCAAGCTTAAATCCCATTTTAATTGAAAGCGCCATTGAGCTTAGCTCAAAGCTAAAAGAAGATGAGTGGCTTTATATAACAACGCCTTGTGAGGACTTGGCTGAGCTTGGAAATTCTTTAAAGTTAGAGCGAACTACATTTTTAACATGGAAAAAATTTAAAGAGCTAAACGATATAAATTTACAAATAAATAAAATAGAATCGAGTCCGATTCCTCCTGGATTTTTTGAAAATTTAGGCATAAAAACACTAAGCTTATGCAGTAAAGAAAAGATACAAAACGCATTTTCATATAAATTTAGTGAGCTTAAAAACTATCAGATTATCGAGCTTTTATACTGCGAAAACGGCTGTCACAATGGAGATGGGCTGTGATAGAAATTTTTAAAAAGAGCGTTTTGATCCTAGCGATCTTTGCCCTCTGGCAGGTTGTTTGCGAGCTTAAAATTTTCACACCTTATATATTGCCAAGTCCTATTACGACACTTAAAACGATGCTTGATATGAGCTTAAGCGGCGAGCTAATAACGCATGTGGTGATTAGCTTTAAGCGTATATTTGTTGGCTATATTTTGGCTTTTGTTTTGGCATTTGCTTTTGGCGGAGTGGCGGCGCTATTTCCAAAAGCTAGCATTTATTACGAGTGGATTTTAGAATTCTTTAGAAATGTTCCGCCACTTAGCCTTATTGCTATTTTGGTACTTTGGTTTGGTATAAACGAAACTCCAAAAATTATTATTATCATCCTAGCATCGTTTTTTCCAATGTTTTTAAGCATTTCAAAAGGGCTAACTAGCTGCGATGTGAAGCTTATTGAAGTTGGTAAAATTTTTTGTTTTAGTAAATTTGAAATTTTTTACAAAATCATCCTAAAAAATGCCATAAAAGATATTTTTATAGGTATGCGCATAGGTTTTGGCTACGCTATGCGAGCGATTGTGGGAGCGGAGATGATCGCAGCTTCTAGCGGGCTAGGCTATCTCATACTTGACGCTGAGGAGCTTTCACGCGCGGATAGGATATTTGTTGGCATATTTACGATAGGAATTTGTGGTGTGCTCATAGATAGGATATTTTTATTTTTGATATCTAAATTTAGCCTTTTGCGAAGTGAAAAATGATAGAAATTTTAAATTTATCAAAGCACTTTTTTATTAATGACAAGAGAATTGACGTTTTAAAAGAGCTAAATTTAAGCATAAAAAAAGATAAAATCACCGTTATACTTGGCAGAAGTGGTTGCGGTAAAACGACTCTTTTAAGGCTTATTGCTGGACTTGAGGGTGTAAGTCTAGGCGAGATAAAATTTAAAGAGCAAGCAAAGATCGGCTTTGTCTTTCAAGAGCCTAGGCTCATGCCTTTTTTAAACGTCTATGAAAATATAGTCTTTCCACTTAAAAAGTGCGAGATAGACGAGGCAAAGATAGATAGGCTCATATCGATGATAGGGCTTAGCGACTTTAAATTTGCCGCTGTTTCGCAGCTATCTGGTGGCATGAGCTCGCGCGTTTCTCTTGCTAGAGTGCTTGCGTACGAGGCAAATTTGATCCTTATGGATGAGCCATTTGCGGCACTTGATGCTTTTACTAGAGCCAGCATGCAGGCTGAAATTTTAAAGCTTCAAGCTGGTAAAACCATCATTTTTGTCACTCATAATGTCGATGAAGCTCTATATTTAGCAGATGAGATAATTTTGCTTGAAAAAGGCGGGATGAAATCAAACTATGATCTATCAAATCTAGCTAAGCCAAGAGATTTGCTTTGCGATGAGCTAATAAACTTAAAGCGTAAAATTTTGAGCGAAATTTAGCATTTTATAAAATGATAATTAAAACCAAAACGAAGCAAAAAGTTATATAATTTGAAAAATTTTTAAAGGAGCAAATATGAGAAAGTTTTTTAAGATTTTGTGTGCGGCCTCTTTGTTTTGTCTAGTCGCAAATGCAAGTGAGCTAGATAAGATCGGCATGACCTACGTCAAATCGCCACTAAACGTCCCTTCAATCGTCGATAAGTTTAAAGGCTTTTATGCTAAATCTTTTGGCATACCAGTCGAGTACTCTGAGATAACATCAGGTGCAAAGCAGACTCAAGCTCTAGCTTCAAATTCACTTCAGTTTTTAAACTGTGTTGGCGGAACTTCAGTCATACTTGCCGCAGCGAACAAAGCTGACATAAAGATCATAAGTGCATATTCAAGAGCACCCGAAGCTTTTGCAATATTTGCTAAAGATAAAGGTATAAAAACCGCTAAAGACCTAAAAGGTAAAAAAATAGCAGGCCCAAAAGGTACGATATTAAATGAGCTTTTGGTTAGATATCTTGCTCTTGGCGGACTTGGTATAAATGATGTAGAGTTCGTTTCTATGGGTATCCCAGCTGCACAAGCTGCACTTGAAAATGGTAGCGTCGATGCAGCGCTTCTTGCTGGACCAGCTGCTTATAATGCTAAAAAATCAGGACTTAGTGTCGTAACAACAGGCAAGGGCGTCATCACTCCAGTCATCGTTACTGCCACAAGTGGAGAATTTTACAAAAAGCATAAAGATCTAGTTGAAAAATTTAAAAAGGCTCAAGATGAAATTTTGGCTTTTATGAAAGCAAATGAGGAAGAGGCATTAAAATTTACAGCTGAAGAGACCGGGCTTAGCATAGAGGCGGTAAAGAGTATGTATCCGCAGTATGACTTTAGTCCAAAGATCACGGCTGAAGATATAAAAGCACTTGAAGCTACGCAAGAATTTATGCTTGAGAGCAAGATGATCGAGCAAAAAGTAGATATAAAATCGCTTCTAATAGATTAAACAAAAGGGCAAAATTTGCCCTTTTATCCTAAAACTAATAATCAAAAATTTACTAAATTTTAGCTCAAATATTTAATAATCAAAACTGACTAGGTGTGTCAAAAAGGTTTAAATTATAAAGCAAAATTAGCACTAAGCAAAAATATAGCCATTATTTTTTGCATTTTTATTTTGCTATAATAGCCCAAAAATTTAATAGGAAAAAATATGATCCCATTTAGCGATGAAGAACTTTTAAAACCAGTCAGTGCGAGTTTGCAAAAGGTATTACCGATGCTTGAAAATGATGGCGGTGGCATGGAACTACTTGGCATAAAAAACGGCAAAATTTATGTAAGACTTACAGGGCATTGTCATGGATGTGCAGCTAGCACAACTACACTAAAATATGGACTCGAAAGACAACTTCGTATGGATATTCACCCAGAGCTTGAGGTCGTAAATATCCCGATCGGCGAGGAATTTGACATTGATAGATTATAAAAAAATAGGCATTAAGCACTTCAAACGTTCTAAATTTAAAGAAGCGATCTTTTACTTCTCTCTAGCTTACGAAAAGACACAGGATAAAAATTTACTATTTTTGATACAAATTTGCTCCCTTGGCGAGAAAAATGCAGAGGAAGCAAAACTTTTATTTGACTATTTTATGGATAAATTAAGAGCTGGCGAAGATGATGAAGGAATGGATGAAATTTTAAAAATTTTAGAATCAAGATTGGCTAGCGATGAGTATTTTGAAGAGCAAGACGCGATTAGCTACGAGGACTTTAAAAAGGCTGTTTATAAGGACGGGAGCTTCAAAAAGGTCTTTGAAAATATCATGTTCTCAACCAAGGTAATGATCTCAAACAAAGATGATTTTTTAGAATTTTTGGGAAATTTGATAAAAAATGACTTCATCGAAATGAGTATAAACTATCTTGAGAGTGCGGCGGTGATGTTTGGCGGCGACGAGCGTATAGATCAGCTTTTTAAAGAGATACAAAAAAGACAAAACGATGAAAATATCAGTAGAAAATAGCTTCATAACAGATGACTCAAACGAGTGCGAAAATGGCTCATTTTTCGTGCAAACTACCGCAAACGCAAAATTTGCAGAGGCAGCGGTAAAAAATGGTGCAAAGATAATTAGCCTTGAAGATTGCAAGAAGCTTTTAAAAATAGACGAAAACTTAAAGATAGTTGGCATCACAGGCACAAATGGCAAGACCACAACGGCTGCTGCTATTTATGAAATTTTGCGAAATTTAGGCAAAAAATGTGGGCTAAGTGGCACTAGAGGGGCATTTATAGAGGGTAAGCAGATAGACGATAAGGCGCTTACGACGAGTGCTATTTTAAAGACCATTTCTTACCTTAAAGCAGCTAGTGAGCAAGGCTGCGAGTACTTCGTGATGGAGGTTAGCTCGCATGCGATAGCTCAAAAACGCATAGAGAGCTTGAAATTTGCTCTAAAAATTTTTACAAATTTGACTCAAGACCACCTCGACTACCACAAGAGCATGGAGGAGTACGCTAGGGTAAAGTCGAGCTTTTTTGACGATGATTGCATGAAGCTTATAAATGCTGATGATAATGGCATTAAATTTAATCCAAAAAACGCTTATACGTATTCGCTTAAAAAGCCAGCCAGCTTTGCACCGGTGGTTTATGGGCTAAAGGGCGGCATAGACGCGGTTATCAAGACGCCAAATGGTGATGTGGAGATAGACTCAAGCCTTCAAGGTGAGTTTAATCTTTACAACCTAATCGCCGCTCTTGGCGCCGTTTGCCTGCTAGAGCGACCAGACGCAGCCGCACTTTCAAAAGCGATAAGCAAATTTAAAGGGGTTAGTGGCAGGATGGAGGTTGTAAGCACCGATCCGCTAGTCATCGTGGATTTTGCTCATACGCCAGATGGCATAGAAAAGGTGCTAAACTCGCTTAGACATCTAAATTTGATAGCTGTCTTTGGCGCAGGCGGCGATAGAGATAGGACAAAGCGCCCTAAAATGGGAGCGATAGCTCAAAAATACGCAAGAATTTGCATCGTCACAAGTGACAATCCAAGAAGCGAAGAGCCAGAGAGCATAATCGATGAAATTTGCGCTGGTATGAGTCAAAATGAAAATTTGATACGAAACGCCAACCGCAAAGAGGCGATCGCACTGGCTATCAGCAAGCTAGAACCCGGCTGGGCGCTTGTCATACTTGGCAAAGGCGACGAGCCATATCAAGAGATAAAGGGCGTCAAGCACCCATTTAGCGACAAAGAAGTAGTAAAAGAGCTTTTAAAGAGGTAAAAATGAATATAGAAATTTTAGCTAGCAAGATCCACAGAGCCGTCGTAACAGACGCAAATTTAAACTATGTTGGCTCGATCAGCATCGGCGAGGAGCTTATAAAAGCTGCAAATTTGATAGAAAATCAAAAGGTTGAAATTTTAGACGTAAATAACGGCGAGAGATTTGCCACCTACGTGATAAAGGGCAAAAAAGGCGAAATTTGCCTAAACGGCGCGGCCGCTAGAAAGGTCTGCGTTGGCGACGTTGTCATCATCGTGGCGTATGCTAGTATGAAATTTAAAAAGGCTAAGAAATTTAAGCCAACCATCGTGCATGTAAATAACAAAAACGAGATCATAAAGGAGTAGGCGATGTTTGAGGGATTTGACTTTTCAAAGATGGGGCAGATGCTTGAGGATGTGCAAAAGCAGGCCAAGCAGATAGAAGAAGAGAGCAAAAATAAAGAATTTGGGGCAAAAAGCGGCGGCGGACTAGTGAGTGTGAGGGCAAACGGCAGTGGCGAGATACTTGATATCAGCATAGATGATAGCTTGCTTGAAGATAAAGAGAGTATGCAAATTTTGCTAATAAGCGCCGTAAATGACGTGCTAAAATCAGTTGAGGCTGACAAGAAAAACACTGCTTCAAGGATGCTTGGCGGCCTTGCTTCGATGGGGATAAAATGAGACTAAATTATAAATTTGCCCTTGCTCTTTTGCTATCAGCGCTTTATCTAAACGCCGATCCTAGGCCTACGCAAGAGGACTTTAACGCCTGCTTTGAAAAGAACAAAAACTCAATCGTCTCGGTAAATAAACACTTTGGCGTGGCTATCACTAAAAATTTGATCGCAGTGCCAAAAAGCGAGGGAGCCCCACTTGGCGAATATGTCAAATTTGACCCATATTTGCAGCTCTTTTTAGTCCGCTCTAGCAAGGAGCTAAGCCCTGTCGTGATGGCTGATGAGACCAACGAGGAGCGCATCAAAAAGAGCACCTGGGTTGGCATCTTAAATGATGCAAACAACACTGTCATGGGACATATCAAGTCTTTAGGGCAAAATTTAGGTGACTTTGACACGCTAAGCTTTGAGTATAACGCGACTGGCGAGATAAACACGCCTTGTTGTAAGATGATAGGCATAGCTGTTGGAGCTGATAAATTTATACCAAATCGCTATTTGAAGCACTTTGTATCTTATGATGACGTCTATTACGGTGATATCGGTGTGAAATTTTTACAAAAAGAGGATAAATTTTTTGTGGGTCTTGTCGATCCTTTGGGTCGTGGCAAGATGATGATGGTTGATGACGAGCTGGTTAGTGTAAATGGCATCAAGCCAAAGAGCCTAAGAGAGCTAAATGAGATGATACTTTTTGCTCCAAAGGGCGCAAAGCTTGACATCATCGTGAAGCGCGATAAGCAAGAAATGCTCTTTCAAGTGCCAGTAAGCGGGGATGTGAAATTTAACCAAAGTCTTGATGTGGACGCCCCTTCGAGCCTTGATATACCAAATTTCAACATCATGCCAAAAGAGCCACAAACAATGCTTGATGATAAGATTTTGGTTGATTATGGTATCACGGTGGATAAAAATTTAGTCGTTACAAAGGTCGAGCCAAAGTCAAATGCAGAAATTTTTGGCATCAAGACCGGCGATAAAATTTTGGGTTTTGATAAACAAAGCGTGAGTAGCCGTGAAGAGCTTCTAGAGAAGCTTGGTGAATTAAAAAATTTTACGCTTCTATTTACTAGAAATGACTTTCAGTTTTTTGCAAGAGTGCCAAAATGAGCCTGCTTGAAGAGTTTGTAAAATTTCTAAACGAAAATTTGCCAAAGGCACCGAGCTTTCACCCTTACTACGAGGAGGCGCTTGGCGTTATGCTAAAGGCTGGAGGCAAGCATTTTAGGGCGCTTTTGCTTCTTGGTGTGGTAGATAACGTGGATAAAAGCCTCACGCAAAAGGCTATGAGAGTGGCTTTAGGACTTGAGATGATGCACACCTACTCACTCATCCACGATGACCTGCCTTCAATGGATAACGCAAGCCTAAGGCGTGGCACGCCAACGCTTCACGTAACATACGACGAGACTACTGCGATACTCGCAGGAGACGCGCTAAATACGCATGCTTTTTATGAAATTTCACGTGCTGATTTGCCAGCTCAAACACGTATAAAATGCGTGGAAATTTTAAGCCAAAATGCTGGCGTTAGTGGTATGGTGCTAGGTCAAGCACTGGATTGTTTTTTTGAAAATACAAACAAAGAGGATATCAAAAGAGCGAAGGCTAAATTTGGCCTCTCTGGTAAGATGCTAAGCCTTGATGAGCTGGTATTTTTACACATCCACAAAACCGCAAAGCTCATCGCTGCTAGCCTGAAAATGGGCGCTGTGATAGCAAATTTAGCTGAAAATGAGTGCGATAAAATTTATGATATCGGCCTAAAGCTTGGGCTTGCTTTTCAGATACAAGACGACATTATCGACCTTACAAGCGACGAAACAGCTGCTGGAAAGCCCGTACACAACGACCTAGAGAAAAATTCATTTACAAATTTGCTTGGCCTTGAGGGTGCAAAAAAGAAAAAAGATGAACTAATAGGCGAAATAGAAGAGGCGCTAAGGCAGATAGATGCAAGCATCGCTAAGATGATCTTAGAGCTTACAGATAAACACCTAAGATAAAAGCTAGAAATTTCTAACTTTTTGCTAATAAAAAATTAGAAAATTTATATCACTCTTTAGACATTTTAGGATAAAACGCAAGGCAAGTTTTAATCACTTTTTTGTATAATCTGACGCAATAAAAGGAGATCATATGCTAAAAAAACAAGCCGATACTATAAGATTTTTGTGCGCTGATATGGTGCAAAACGCTAACAGCGGACACCCAGGTGCTCCTATGGGCCTAGCTGATATCATGGTGGTTTTAAGCAACTTTTTAAAACACAATCCTAAAAATCCAAAATGGCTAAACAGAGATAGGCTAGTTTTTAGCGGCGGTCACGCATCAAGCTTGGTCTATAGCTTCTTGTATCTAAGCGGCTACGATCTAAGCCTTGATGAACTTAAAAATTTCCGCCAACTTGGCTCGAACACTCCAGGACACCCAGAGATTCACACTCCAGGCGTTGAGGTAGCTACTGGCCCACTCGGTCAAGGCGTAGCAAATGCAGTAGGTCTAGCCATGGCAGAAAAATACGCTGCAAACGTGCTAAATGAACCAGACAATAAAATAATCGATCATAAAATTTACTGCCTTTGCGGCGACGGCGACCTAGAAGAGGGCATAAGCTACGAGGCATGTTCGGTAGCCGGAAATTTAAGACTAGACAACCTTGTGCTCATTTACGACTCAAACAACATCACGATAGAGGGCGACACAGCGATCGCATTTAGCGAGGATGTCAAAGCGAGGTTTGAGGCGCAGGGCTGGGAAGTCGCGCGTATCGACGGACACGACTATGACCAGATCGAATTTGCATTAGAGCAAGCAAGCGAGAAAGAGTCGCCATATCTCATCATTGCAAACACACGTATAGCACGTGGTGCAATGGAGCTTGAAGGCAGCCACCACAGCCACGGCGCACCACTTGGCGAAGAGATCATCAAAAAGGCAAAGGCCGCAGCTGGTTTTGATCCTGAGAAGAAATTTGCCATTGATGAAGATGTGCTTTTAAGATTTAGAGGTGCGGTAGAAAAGGGCGATCTAGAAGAGGCGATGTGGAACAAAAAGGTTGAGGCGCTAAGCATTGAAGGCAAAAATTTACTAAACTCACTTCTTAATCCAGACTTTAGTAAGATCGAATTCCCTGACTTTAGCGACAAAAAGCTAGCCACAAGAGATACAAACCATGTCATTTTAAATGAGATAGCGAAAAAACTTCCTGGCTTTATCGGCGGTAGTGCTGATCTTGCTCCTTCAAACAAAACCGAGCTAAAGGGTATGGGCGACTTCCCAAATGGCAAAAATATCCACTACGGCATCAGAGAGCACGCCATGGCAGCTATCAACAACGGTATCTCAAGATACGGCCTTTTCTTGCCATTTTCAGCGACATTTTTCATCTTTAGTGACTATCTAAAGCCAAGTGCAAGGATAGCAGCACTCATGGGCATCAAACACTTTTTTGTTTTCACACACGATAGCATCGGCGTTGGCGAAGATGGTCCGACACATCAGCCTATCGAGCAGCTTAGCACATTTAGAGCGATGCCAAATTTCTACACTTTCCGCCCAGCTGATGGCAACGAAAACTCAGCTAGCTGGCAAGTGGCTCTAAATTTAAACGCTCCAAGCGCCTTTGTGCTTAGCCGTCAAGGGCTTGAGCCACTTGCAAAAGGCGAATTTGGCGAGGTTAGCAACGGCGCATATCTTTTAAGCTCGTCAAAAGATGCGAAGATCACATTTATAGCAAGCGGTAGCGAGGTCTCACTCTGTGTAAAAGCAGCTGAAATTCTTGGCGAACAAGGCATTGGTGCAAACATCGTGTCAGCTCCTTGTTTTGACCTACTTTGCGAGCAGCCAGATGAATACGTGGCTAAAATTTTAGATAAAAATACAACCATCATCGCAGTTGAAGCTGCAACCGGCTATGAGTGGTATAAATTTGCTGACGCAGTTTATGGCATGAATAGCTTTGGCGCTAGTGGCAAGGCGAACGAGCTATTTGATTACTTTGGATTTACTCCGCAAAAACTTGCAAATTTTGCTAGCGAACTTATATAAATTTAATCTTGGGGAGTAAAATCCCCAACTGCAATCTAAAATCAAAAAAGGCATTTTATGGAAATTTCTCACGTTATCGTTTTGGCCTTGGTGCAAGGTATAAGCGAATTTTTGCCGATATCTAGCTCGGCCCATCTTATCTTGGTGCCAAAGCTACTTGGCTGGCCAGATCAAGGGCTTGCTTTTGACGTGGCAGTACATGTTGGTACGTTAAGTGCGATACTTTTTTATTTTAAAGATACGATTTTTAAGCTACTTCGTGACTTTTTTGCCTCGATCGCACAAAGAAAGATGGTGGGTGATAGCTTGCTTGTCTGGTGCGTGGGATTTGCCACCATTCCAGTTGGGATCTTTGGGCTTTTATTTAACAACATTATCGAAGAGTACGCAAGAAGCGGCATTGTGATCGCTATTACTACGATCGTCTTTGGCATAGCGCTTTACTTTGCAGATCTTCGCTCGACAAATAAAAGCGAATATGAAATGACCATAAAATTTGCGCTTATTATCGGCCTTGCTCAAGCTGTGGCACTTATCCCTGGCGTCTCAAGATCAGGTATAACGATGACAGCAGCCTTATTTTTAGGCTTTAGCCACAAGGGAAGTGCAAATTTCTCATTTTTGATGTCGATCCCAGTCATTATTCTAGCTGGTGGGCTTGAGAGCATAAAGCTAATCAAAGATCCAAACGCTTTGCCATGGAGCGACATCGCCCTTGGTGTCATTATAAGTGCTGTTAGTGCCTACGTGTGCGTGAAGCTATTTATGGGGATCATTTCAAGGATTAGGATGCTGCCTTTTGTCATCTACCGCTTGATTTTGGGAGCATTTTTACTTTATCTATTTTTGTGATTTTAAGGCTTTAGAAAGTAAAAGCCAAGTGTGGAGAAAATTTTCACACTTGGCAAGAATATATAGTGCGAGTATCTTTCAGGAAAAATTTCAAGATAAGCTTGATAACTTAATCCTCTTTTTTATCTTTTTTAATAACATTTAACAGATCTTTTGCAGCTTGATAAGCTCTATCTCCAAATTTCTTAGCTTCTGATTTGATGTCAATTTGTTTGATGTCTTCAAATTTTTCATTGGCTTTTTTCTCAAGATTAGCGATCTCTTGTTTGATCTCTTCAATTTTGTCGTTTGTATCAAAATTTAGTTTTAGCTTTTTACTCTTGTCGTTTAGCTCTTGCTTTAAGGCTTCAAATTTATTATTTGCCTCACTCATAAGCTTTGCCATGCCGTTTGACTTTAACTCTTCTATCCTTGAAATGATCTGCTCTCTTGCTTGATCGCTAATGCGTTTAAATTTTGCTAGGTTTGTATCTAGCTCGCTATTTATCACATTTTCGATCTCATTCCTTGCTACACCTTCAAATTCTTTTTCAAGTTCCCTAAGCAAGGCTATAAATTCTTCATCAATATTTTTTAAATTTAGTAGTTGTGAGTTTAGCCTAAGCTCATCTGGAGCAAATTTCGCCTCATCTTTAAGTTTTTCTATAGCCCTTAAAATACCATCTCTTGTGCCACTTATCGCCCCACTTATCAACTCTTTTGCAAAGATATGACCCTCGTCTGCTAAATTTGCTGCTGCTATGATGATGTTTTTTGAAATCTCAAGTATCCGCTCTTTGCTAAACTCTCCTCCAATTATTGCAACATAGGTCATATTTTTAGCTATCGCACCAGCTGTTTCTTCGACATCTTTTGCACCTTCAAGAGTTGTCAAAAATGCGATTTGAGCGCTCTCTTTTAAGATACCAAGAAGTCTTGTTTCTCTAATGATCGCATTATTTAAAAGCTTTAAAATTTCCTCTTTTTCACTAAAATTTCTATCTTTTACGACTTCTTCAGCTGCTTCAAATGAAATTTTGAGCCTATTTTTTATCTCCTCACGTTTTGCTTCTATTGCACGATTTAGCTCATCTTTTTTATCAAGTAGCTCGTAAAGTGCCTTTTCTTCAGTGCCAACAATGGCCTGATTTATTCCCTCCATGGCACTTTTTAGATTTTTTGTGTTTATGAGATCTTCTTTGTTCATTTTGTCATAAAGCTCGTTCATTTTAGCCTTTAAAATTTCTGGCAAAGCATTTATATCTTTGTTCGCAGCATCTTGAAAGAAGTTATTGCAAAGAGCTTTTATGCTTATTAATAAGCCATCGCTACTTTTATAATCATGTAAATTTTGTTCTAAATTATTCATATCTTTTACCTTATAAAACGTATTTTGCTTCGTGTTTTAGTGCTGAAAATATCTCTAGCCTCTCTTCTTCGCTCAAAACTAGCACAGCTAAGTCATAGCTTGCGTACTTTTTATCTTTGCTAAATTTTGAAAAGACTAGTTTAAATTCTCTATCTTTTACTATCTCTTTTACCTTTTCTTCTACATTGACATCTGCATCAAATATTATTTTATATTCCCAATGTGTTGGGTAATCAATTTTTGCTTTTTTGTTATTTAGATCGCATATACTCGCCACTTTTTCCTCCTGTTTTACTCTCTAATACGATATTACTTATTTCCATGCTTTTATCTATAGCTTTTACCATATCATAAATGGTCAAAAGCCCCACGCTTACGCCAGTTAATGCCTCCATCTCAACGCCTGTTTTGCCCTCTATTTTTACGCTCACATAAAGCTTAAAAGCACAAATTTCAGATAGCTCTTCGATATCACAATCCACACCTAAAATAGCTAGTGGATGGCACATCGGGATTAGCTCGCTTGTCTTTTTTGCACCCATTATCGCAGCAACGACAGCTGTTTGAATGACTGGACCTTTTTTGCCAGTATTTTCTTTGATCGCTCTAAAGGCCTCTTTGCTCATCTTGATGATCCCGCTAGCAGTTGCCACTCTTTTTGTAGGATCTTTTGGGCTCACATCGACCATTTTTGGACGATCTTTCTCATCTAAATGCGTTAGCATTATCTCTCCTTTTTTGGCGGATTATAGCCTATTTAAACAAATTTAAATTACCAATAGGTTTAAGCTAAAAATATAACAAATACATAAAATCTAGCTTTTTACTTAAATACTAAAGAGAATTCTCATTCCTTAATATAATTATTTAATTTAAATAATTTTTTTAATAAATTATTTATAATTTAATTTTTAATGCATAAAATACCTAAAATGAAGAGTTTTATAGATAA